>CACEKT010000004.1 GCA_902560225.1 uncultured Pelagibacteraceae bacterium | reverse complement strand
GTTGAAAGTTATCAGCAATTACTAAAATTAAACAATATAATTGAAAAGAAATTTCAAAAAAGTTTCAAATCTATTAATGAATACACCAATAAAAAGGTTAGAGAAATTAGAAATAAAAATGAAAAAAAAGCTTAATAGGATTGCAAAAGATACAAATTTATTTTTGAAAAATTTTCTTAAAAAGCAACACAATTCAAAATTAATCCAAGCTATGAAGTATGGATTATTTCCAGGTGGAAAAAAAATCAGATCTAAAATTTTGATTGATGTTGGTTCTTTGATGTCAATTGATTATAAAACATTAATTACCATCGGTGCTGCTGTAGAGTGTATCCATGCGTATACGCTTATACATGATGATCTTCCATGCATGGACGATGATAAAATTAGAAGAGGAAAAGCTGCTACACATATCAAATTTGGAGAGTCAACGGCAATACTTGCGGGAAATTCCTTACAAACAATTGCATGTGAAATTTTAGCAAGTCCCAATCTTAGATTAAGTGAAAAAATTAAGATTAATTTAGTTAAAAAATTATCAGAATGTTCTGGTCATTTAGGTGTTGCTGGTGGACAGTATTTAGATCTTAGTTATGAAAAAAAAAAAATTTCAAAGAAAAAGATTATTGAAATGGAAATTAAAAAAACAGGAAAGCTATTTAGTTTTTGCTGTGCTGCCCCAGCAATTGTTAAAGGAAAAGACAATAAAGAGATTAAATTTTTTGAAGATATTGGATCTAATGTGGGTTTACTATTTCAAATAGCAGATGATTTGATTGACTTTAAGGGTAATTCAAAAAAAGCTGGAAAGCAAACAGGAAAAGACCAAAAAAAAGGCAAAGCAACACTTATAAGTTTACTTGGACACTCTAATGCGATTAAATATTGTAATAAAATTATTTTTGATGTTGATAAAAGTTTGATGAGATATGGTTCAAGTTCAAAAAATATTAAAGAAACATTAAATTATATTTTAAACAGAGACAGATGATAAAAAAATATAAGTTTTTAGATGATATAAACTTTCCCTCTGATTTAAGAAAAATTTCAGAGAAAAATTTGCAAGAAGTTTCTAATGAAGTTAGAAAAGAAATGATAAGTGCAGTGTCTGAAACAGGAGGACACTTAGGTGCTGGTTTAGGTGTGGTTGAATTGACTGTTGCCCTTCATTATATCTTTGACACCCCAAATGATAAATTAATTTGGGATGTTGGTCATCAATCTTATCCTCACAAAATTTTAACTGGAAGAAAACATAAAATTAGAACCTTAAGACAGGGAAATGGTTTATCAGGATTTACAAAAAGATCTGAAAGCGAGTATGATCCTTTTGGTGCTGCTCATAGCTCAACATCTATATCATCTGCATTAGGTATTGCAGAAGCAAATAAATTAGCTAATAAATCTTCAAACGTAATTGCAGTGATTGGAGATGGTGCGATAAGTGCAGGAATGGCCTATGAAGCAATGAATAATGCAGGTGCATCAAAAACTAAAATGATAGTTATCTTGAATGATAACGACATGTCTATCGCAAAACCAGTAGGTGCTATGAGAACTTATCTAGCAAAATTATTTACTGGTAAAATATATTTTAGTCTTAGAGAAACGTTTAGGCTAATTACTTCAGCATTTTCAAAAAGGTTTAGCGCTAAAGCTGGTAAAGCTGAGGATTTTTTAAGATCTGCAGTTACTGGTGGTACTTTATTTAATTCGTTAGGTTTCTACTATGCTGGTCCAATTGATGGTCATGATTTATCAACTCTTATTCCAATATTAAAAAATGCAAGAGATTCTAACCATCAAGGTCCAATCATGATTCATATAAAAACTCAAAAAGGAAAAGGTTATTCGTATGCTGAAAAAGCTACTGACCATTACCATGGTGTTTCAAAATTTAATGTTGAAACGGGTGAACAAATTAAAAGTAAAAGTAATCTTCCAGCATATACAAAAGTGTTTGCAAATACGTTAGTCAAACATGCTCAAAAAGATAGTAAAATTGTTGGAATAACTGCTGCTATGCCAGGTGGTACAGGAATGGATATTTTTGGCAAAGAATTTCCTTCAAGAATGTTCGACGTAGGAATAGCGGAACAACATGCGGTAACTTTTTCAGCTGGATTAGCCACTGAAGGATATAAACCTTATGCAGCAATTTATTCTACTTTTTTACAAAGAGCCTATGATCAGGTAGTTCACGATGTGGCTATTCAAAGTTTACCAGTTAGATTTGCAATAGATAGAGCTGGTTTAGTGGGCGCAGATGGATCTACACACGCTGGATCGTTTGATATTACTTACTTATCAACTTTACCTAACTTTATCGTTATGGCAGCAAGTGATGAAGCTGAATTAGTTAAAATGATAAATACTTCAGTTGATATTAATGATAATCCAAGTGCGATTAGATATCCAAGAGGAACAGGTGTTGGAATTGAACTTCCTTCAATAGATGAAAAAATTGAAATAGGTAAAGGAAGAATTGTTCAAGAAGGAAAACAGGCTTGTATTTTAAGTTTAGGGACAAGACTTGAAGAATGTAAAAAAGCAGCTGAAGAATTAAAAAATAAAGGTATTTCAACAACAATTGTTGATGCAAGATTTGCTAAACCTTTAGATAAAGAACTTATTTTAAAATGTGCTAGAGAGCATGAGGTAATTATAACTATAGAAGAAGGATCAATTGGGGGATTTGGCTCTCATGTAAAAAATTTACTTGCTGAAAAGGGTTTATTCGACAAAGGTTTAAAATTTAGAGCAATGACATTACCTGATATTTTTATTGAGCAAGATAATCCTCAAAAAATGTATGAGTTAGCAGGCCTTACCTCATCTCAAATTTCAAAGAAAATCTTAGATATTTTATTTGTAAAAGACTCAATAAAAGTTGTAAAAAATTAATAATATTTAACTACATTGAGCTTTGTTCATTAGATAATGGTCTAATAAAACACAATTCATCATTGCTTCTCCAACTGGTACCGCTCTAATACCAACACACGGATCATGTCTACCTTTAACTGAAATAGTAGTATTCTTGCCAAATTTATTAATTGTTTTTCTGCTTGCTAAAATTGAAGAGGTTGGTTTGACCGCAAAAGAAGCAATAATTTCTTGACCACTTGATATGCCTCCTAAAATTCCACCAGCATTATTAGTTTCAAATTTTAATTTTTTACCTTTTTGAGAAATCTCATCTGAGTTTTGTTCTCCACTAAATTGTGCAGCGTTCATTCCAGCTCCTATATTTACTCCCTTTACTGCATTTATACTCATAAGTCCTGAAGCTATATCAGAATCTAATTTTGAATAAATTGGAGCACCAAGCCCTGCGGGTATACCCCTTGCTCTTATTTCAATAACAGCTCCACAAGAAGATCCTGATTTTCTTACCCCTAGTAAGTATTTTTCCCATAGTTTAATCATTGATTTGTCAGGACAGAAAAAAGGGTTTTTAGAAATTATTTTATCGTTCCATTTATTAGTATCACATCCCAATATTCCCAATTGAGTAACAGCACCAATAACATTAAATTCTTTACCTAATTTTTTTTGTAAAACTAATTTGGCTATTGCACCAGCCGCAACTCTAGCCGCTGTTTCTCTTGCAGAAGATCTTCCTCCACCTCTGTAGTCTCTTATTCCATATTTTTTAAAGTAAGTATAATCCGCGTGTCCTGGTCTAAATTTATCTTTAATGTTGGTATAATCTTTTGATCGCATGTCTTTATTGTAAATAATTAAAGAGATTGGTGTTCCAGTGGTTTTTCCTTCAAACACACCAGATAATATCTCTACATTATCATCTTCTTTTCTTTGAGTTGTAAATTTTGATTGTCCTGGTTTTCTTTTGTCTAATTCTATTTGAATATCTTGTTCTTTTAAGCTTATGTTGGGTGGGCAACCATCCACAACACAACCAATTGCTGGTCCATGGGATTCTCCCCAAGTAGAGAAACGAAATAACTTTCCAAAAGTATTAAATGACATTATTTATATTATATAGATTATTTTGTTTAAATTATGAATCAAAAAAACTCACTTGGCCTTAATAACTGTTTTTTAGATCTAGATGATCCAATTCAGCTATTTAAAATATGGATGGAAGAAGCAAAAAAATCAGAGCCTAATGACCCAAATGCTGTAGCATTAGCCACATCAAACAAAAAAAATTACCCCTCTGTAAGAATGGTTTTATTAAAAGATTTTAATAAAAATGGATTTGTATTTTATACAAACTTAAATAGCCAAAAAGGAAATGATTTAAAATCAAACCCTAAAGTTGCTATGTGCTTTCATTGGAAAAGTCTTTTACGACAAATAAGAATTAGTGGAACAGTAACATTGGTATCTGATGAAGTAGCAGATGAATATTTTAATTCGAGAGGCTATGAAAGTAGAATAGGTGCTTGGGCCTCTAAGCAAAGTGAGAAATTAAGTAGACGATATGAATTGATAAATTCTATAGAAGAATATAAAAAAAAATATAATGATAAAAATAATGTTCCTCGACCAAATCATTGGTCTGGATGGAATTTATTTCCTTCAAGCATTGAATTTTGGTTAGATGGAGAAAGCAGGATACACGAAAGACTTAAATATACAAAAGATAATAATGGTAATTGGACAAAATCTTTATTAAGTCCTTAAAAATTTCTAGCCAAACTAAAAGAAGTAAGGTTTTTAAGAATTTCTTTTTCTTTTGAGTCTTTAAATACTGTTAGAGAATTTGATGCAAGATTTATATAATGTTGAGCTTTTTGATAGCATTCTTCAATAATTTTATATTTTTTAATTAAAGAAATAGTTATATCAAAATCATCTTTGCTTCTTACTTTTTTATTAAATATTTTATTTAATTTTTCTTTTTCTACAAACTGTAGTTTTTGAAAAAGCAATATAATAGGTAGAGTAATTTTTCCTTCAAAAAAATCTTGACCAATTGTTTTACCAAATAATTTAAGTTCAGAATTATAATCAAGTGTATCGTCAGCAATTTGAAAGGTAAGTCCAAGATTTCTACCATAAAATTCAAGTGCATCTTTTTCTTTATTGTCAACATCTGATAAAATTGCACCAACTTTAGTTGCTGCAGCAAATAACTCTGCAGTTTTTGCTGAAATTATTTTAAGATATGTTTCTTCCAACATATCAACTTCACCTTTGTGTTGAAGTTGCAAAACCTCTCCCTGAGCTATTTTAGAGGATGTTGATGATAATAATTTTAAAACTTCTAAATTACCATCTTCAACCATCATTTCAAAACATCTGCTTAATAAATAATCACCGATTAAAACTGAAGATTGGTTGTCCCAAATTTTATTTAAAGTTTCTTTTCCTCTTCTTACTTCACCTTCATCAATTACATCATCATGCATTAGTGTTGCACTGTGGATTAATTCAACACAGGCAGCCAGGTTTACATCTCTTGAACCTTTTGAATATCCACACAATCTTGCAGTACCAAGAGTTAATAGAGCTCTTAATCTCTTTCCTCCAGTTTTTATATGGTAGTCTGTCATTTTTTCGACCAAATTTACTTCACTAGCTAATTTAGATTTTATTTTCTCTTCTGTTAAAACAAGCTTATCTTCAACAGAATCTTTAAGTTGAAAATAAGAGTCGTTTATTTGGTTTTTTAGCTGTACAACAATTCCCATTATTTAATGAGGTTAATATAATTAAGTTTTATATATTACTTATCAATTGACGCACCTAATTCTTCAATTATAACTAGTCTATATATTCAATTAATAATTCTATAAGGAATAATAATGTTCTCTTTTTTTAAAAAGAAAAAGGTTATAGCCCATTTAAAATTGAGTGGTGTTATAGGAAACGCTGGAAAATTCAAACAAGGTATAGACTTTGCGGGACAAGAAGAATTGATAAAAAAGGCCTTTTCTTTGAAAAAAGCTACTTGCGTTGCCATAACTGTAAATTCTCCAGGTGGATCACCGGTTCAGTCTCACTTAATTTATAGTTTTATTAGAAATCAGGCAAAAAAAAATAAAAAAAAAGTAATCGTATTTGCTGAAGACGTTGCTGCATCAGGTGGTTATTTAATTTCATGTGCTGGTGATGAAATTTATGCGAATTCAAGTTCAATCATTGGATCTATTGGAGTGATTTATTCGTCATTTGGTTTCACAGAATTAATTAAAAAAATTGGTGTTGAAAGAAGAGTTCATACTGCTGGTAAAAATAAAAGCACACTAGACCCTTTCATGGAAGAAAAAAACGAGGACATTGAGAGGTTAAAAAAAATACAGTTAGATTTGCATAAAGATTTTATAGAAGTAGTTGAAAAAAGCAGAGGATCTAAGCTTAAAAAATCTGAAGTAGAACTTTTTTCAGGAGAATTTTGGTCAGGTAGTAAAGCGAAAGATTTGGGATTAATAGATGGAATAGGTAATTCACATGAAATTTTAAAAGAAAAATTTGGAGAAGATGTAGTAATTAAAAAATTTGAAAAATCTAAAGGTTGGTTAAGTCAAAAACTTTCATCTTCTAACAATCAAGTAGATCAATTAACTAACATCTTAGAAGAAAGGTCAATCTGGCAGAGATATGGTTTCTAAAAAAAAAAAACCAAAACAAAAATTTCAATCATTTCAAGAAACAATATTAAATCTTCAAAAGTTCTGGAGCAAAAAAGGATGCATAATTTTACAACCATATGATATGGAGGTGGGAGCTGGTACATTTCATCCAGCTACCACACTTAGATCGCTTGGACCAAAACCATGGAAAGCTGCTTATGTCCAACCATCAAGAAGACCATCTGATGGTAGGTATGGTGAAAACCCAAATAGACTTCAACATTATTATCAGTTTCAAGTTTTGATAAAACCATCACCAGATAATATAAAAAAATTATATCTTCACAGTTTATCTGTAATTGGGATTGATCATAATGATCATGATATAAGATTTGTTGAGGATGACTGGGAGAGCCCAACCTTAGGTGCAGCTGGTCTAGGTTGGGAAGTTTGGTGTGATGGTATGGAGATAACACAATTTACATACTTTCAACAAATGGCAGGATACGAATGCAAACCTGTTTCAGTAGAAATTACTTATGGTTTAGAAAGAATATGCATGTTTACGCAGCAACAAAAAAATGTCTACGATCTATTATGGAACAATGAAGGAGTTAAATATAAAGAAGTTTTTCATCAAGCTGAAAAAGAATTTTCAGCATACAATTTTGAGCACGCAAATGTAGATAGTTTATTAAAAATATTTGATATGCATGAGATGGAAGCCAAATCTCTTGTAGAAAAAAAACTATCATTACCTTCGTATGATCAATGTCTAAAAGCAAGTCATGTATTTAATATTTTAGATGCTCGTGGAGCTATAAGTGTAGCCCAAAGAGCAGGATATATAGGCAGAATTAGAAATATTACAAAAGCAGCTGCAGGAATTTGGTTAGACAATCAAAGTTAGATGTCAGATTTTTTTTTAGAATTATTTAGTGAGGAAATCCCTTCATCTCTTCAAAAGAATTTGAGGTTAGATTTATTGGAGAGTTTCAATAAATTATTCAATGAAAAATTTATCTCTTTTAAAAAAAGTTCATCATTTTCAACACCCAATAGATTAATAATTATATTTGAGGGTCTTCCGAAAAAATTATTTTTAAAATCTGAAGAAATTAAAGGACCAAATATTAATGCTCCTGAAATTGCACTAAAAGGTTTTATGAGATCAAATAATATCTCTAATCAAGAACTTTTTAAAAAAAAAACAGAAAAAGGAGAATTTTATTTTTTTAAAAAAAAATCAGAAAAACTCAATACCCAAGATTTGTTAGAAGAGTTTGTGCCTCAAGTATTACAAAAAATTCAATGGAAAAAATCAATGAAGTGGGGCAATTTTGATTTAAATTGGGGCAGACCATTAAAATCAATATTAGCAGTATTTGATAAAGCTAAATTAAATTTTGATTTTCACCACATAGCCTCATCAAACTCAACTTTTATTGATAAAGAGTTTGAGGAAAAGAAAAAAATATTTAACGAGTTCAAAAATTATAAAAAATTTTTTAAAAAATTGAATATTATTATTGATCAAAATGAAAGAAAAAATTTAATAGAAAAAAAATTAAAAGAAATTTCAAGTAAAAAAAATATAATAATTGAAAGTAATCCAAAACTACTTAATGAAATTGTGGATTTAATAGATCAACCAAACGTTATATTATGTGAATTTAATAGAAAATTTCTTGATATACCAAAAGAGATCTTAATTATAACTATGCAGCATCACCAAAAATATTTTCCAACATTTGATAAAAAAGGAAATATTACAAATGAATTTTTAGTTGTAACAAATAAAAAAGATACAAAGGGTTTTATAAAACTAGGAAATGAAAGAGTTGTAGAGGCCAGACTGAGTGATGCTGAATTCTTCTGGAAGAGAGATAAATCTCAAAATCTAGTTAAAAGAGTTTCAAAATTAAAATCCATGAATTATTTTAAAGGGCTAGGAACTTACTTTGATAAAGTCCAGAGAATGAGAAAACTTGGTGGAATGCTTTCAGACGAATTATTAATAAGTAAGGAAAAAGTAGAATTATCTGCATCTATTTCTAAAGTGGATTTAGTTTCTGAGGTTGTGGGAGAGTATCCAGAACTTCAAGGAATTATGGGTGGTTATTTTGCAGAAGCACAAGGATTTGAAAAAGACATATCTCTTGCAATAAGTGAACAATATTTACCTTCAGGCTTTAACTCAAAAGCACCAAAAAATCATTATAGTATTGCACTTTCACTAGCTGATAAAATAGACACACTTGTTGGTTTTTATGGAATAAACCAAAAACCAACCAGCTCTAAAGATCCATTTGCTTTAAGAAGAATTGCTTTAGGAATTATTAAAACAATAGTTGAAAATAAAAAAGATTTCAAAATAAGAGACTTAATTAACTATTCATCAAGTTTATACTTAGATCAAGGTTTTGAATTTGAGAATGAATTTTTGCAAAAAGAATTATCTGATTTTTTGATGGATAGATTAAAATTTTATATGAAAGAGGAGAAAATACGTCATGATATTATACAGGCTTCAACAAGCTCTTTTTATTTAGATGAATCCGTTATTATTTTTGGTAAAGCAAAAAGTTTAAATAAAATTATTGATAAGCCAAGTGGAAAAGATCTTATTTCAAGCTACAAAAGAGCATCAAGTATATTGGAAAGTGAGTTAAAGGATAAAAAAATTGAGCTGTCAAATACAACTGACCCTGGTATTTTTAAAACTGAACTTGAAAAAAATTTATTTAAAAAAATTAACGAATTGAAAAAGTATTTTTCAAATATAAATAAAGATGAGAATTTCCAACAATCACTAACTAATTTAGCTGAGTCGAAGGGTATAGTTTTTGATTTCTTTGACAATGTTATTGTAAATGAGGAAGATATTTTTATTAAAAAAAATAGGCTGGAACTGATTCAAATGTTATGTAAAACGTTTGATAATTATGTTAATTTTTCTTTAATTGACCCCCACTAATGAAAAAACTTATTTTAAATTTCAAATCTCAAGATAATAAAAAAATTAAAAATCCTAAAAATTTTTTAGGAGGCAAGGGTGCTAACCTTTCTGAAATGGGTAAAATGGGACTTCCAGTGCCTCCGGGTTTTACAATATCAACGAAAGTATGTGAAACTTTTTATAAGAATAAAAAAAAACTTAATAAAAATTTAATTAATCAAATTAAAAAAGAGCTAAAAGTTATTGAAAAAGATGTAGGTAAAAAATTTGGAGATTTAAAAAATCCATTACTTTTATCAGTTAGATCAGGTGCTAGAGTATCAATGCCGGGAATGATGGATACAATTTTAAATCTTGGTCTTAATGATAAAACAGTAAATGCACTAGCCAATCAAACTTCTAATAGAAGGTTTGCCATGGATAGTTATAGAAGGTTTATTCAAATGTATGGAAATGTAGTGATGGAAGTTGAAAGTTACCATTTTGAAGAATTAATAGAGAACTACAAGCTTACCAAAGGAGTTCTTTTAGATACTGATCTTGATGAAAATGATTGGGAAGGTTTAATTCAAGATTTTAAGAGAACTATTAAAGAAAAATCTAATAAAGATTTCCCTCAGGATGTATATGAGCAGTTGTTAGGTTCTATAAATGCGGTATTTTTATCTTGGGAGAGTAATAGAGCAAAGGTTTATAGAAAATTAAATCAAATTCCAGCTGAATGGGGAACAGCTGTTAATGTTCAGTCTATGGTATTCGGCAATATGGGCGAAGATTGCGCGACTGGAGTAGTATTCACAAGAAATCCTTCGGATGGATCAAATGAAATATATGGTGAATATTTAATTAATGCTCAAGGTGAGGATGTTGTCGCTGGAACAAGGACTCCCCAATACATAACTAAAAAAGCAAGACAGTTGGCAAAAGTAAAATCAGCTTCAATGGAGGAGTCTATGCCAAAAGTTTATAAACAGCTTCATAAAATTTTAAAAAAATTAGAAAAACATTACAAAGATATGCAAGATGTAGAATTTACTGTTGAAAAAGAAAAACTATGGATGCTTCAAACAAGATCTGGAAAAAGAACTGCTAAGTCAGCAGTTAAAATTGCAGTTGATATGGTAAAAGAAAAATTAATCTCAAAAAGAGAAGCAGTGTTAAGAATTGATCCTAATTCTTTAGACACATTACTTCATCCTACTTTAGATGAAAAAAGTTTAATAAATGTTATAGCAAACGGGCTTCCAGCATCTCCAGGCGCAGCAAGTGGTAAAGTGGTATTTACATCTGAAGAAGCAGAAAGATTAACTGGAATGATGCAGGATACAATTTTAGTTAGAGTAGAGACATCACCAGAGGATATTCAGGGAATGCATGCAGCTAAAGGAATTTTAACAGCTAGAGGAGGTATGACAAGCCATGCAGCGGTAGTTGCGAGAGGAATGGGTAGGCCATGTGTTTCTGGCTCAAGTGAGATTGATATAAATTATGAAAATAAAACATTCAAAACAGCTTCGATGGAAATAAAAGAAGGTGAGATAATTACTATTGACGGATCTACTGGAAGAGTAATTTCTGGTAGTGTAGCAACCGTTAAGCCTGAAATTTCAGGAGATTTCTCAAAACTAATGTCTTGGGCAGATAATTTTAGAAAATTAAATATAAGAACTAATTCAGAGACACCAAAAGATACAAAAACTGCTAAAGATTTTGGTGCTGAGGGTATTGGTCTTTGTAGAACAGAACACATGTTTTTTGATGAGGAAAGAATTTTATCAGTTAGAGAAATGATTTTGTCTAAAACTATAGAAGATAGATCAAAAGCACTTGAGAAACTTCTGCCACATCAAAAAAAAGATTTTATTGAAATATTTAAAATTATGAGTGGTTTGCCAGTCACTGTTAGATTATTAGATCCACCTCTTCATGAGTTTTTGCCTAATACTGATAAAGAAATTAATGAAGTTGCAAACGTATCAAATATTCCAGTAAAAGAAATAGAAGCTAGAATTGAAGAATTGCACGAACAAAATCCAATGTTGGGTCATAGAGGTTGTAGGCTTGGAATTTCTTTTCCAGAAATTTATGAAATGCAATGCAGAGCTATATTTGAGGCTTTAGCAGAACTTAAAAAAAATAAGATTAAATCTGCTTTTCCTGAAATTATGATCCCACTAGTATCAACTGAAGCAGAAATAAAAATATTGAAAGAATTAGTAATTAAAATAGCTCATGAAGTTCAAAAACATTATAATCTGAAAATAAAGTTTTTAGTTGGAACAATGATTGAGCTTCCAAGAGCAGCAATTAAAGCAAAAGATATTGCAAAACATGCTGATTTTTTTAGTTTTGGAACCAATGATTTAACTCAAACAACTTTTGGAATAAGCCGCGATGATAGTGGAAAATTTTTAAATGACTATATTGATAACAAAATATTTTCAATAGATCCTTTTGTATCAATTGATGAAGGTGTTCAAGATTTAATAGAAATTGCAGTAAATAATGGAAAAAAACAAAATAAAAAGATTAAACTGGGGATTTGTGGAGAGCATGGTGGAGATCCAATTAGTATAAATTTTTGTTCTCGAACAGGCCTTCACTATGTTTCGTGTTCACCATATAGAGTTCCCATAGCAAGACTAGCAGCAGCTCAAGCAGAATTAAAAAAGAAAAAAAAAATTAACTTTTATTGAGTGTGGATTCTATACTATACAGTTCTTATATATTATCTAGTTTTTTGGTTTAGGTTTATAAAATTTTTTTAAAATGTTTTTAAGAGAAAAAAGTCTATTGACTATTTTTTTTTCATTGTTCAAATGATTACCAATTTTTTTCATAATCGCTAGTCCTGAAGCTGAAAAGTTCATATCTAATGTAAAATTATCTTTATTAGAGTTAAAAATTTCTAATATTTTATTAAACGTTAATCTATTGATTGTTTCAATAAAATCATTATCCCTATAACCATCTTTAACATATGGCAACCAAATAACATCATCTATAAAAATTAAACCATTTACTTTAACAAAATTGAAATAATTATAAAAAACTTTTCTTATATGGTTTGGTTCATGAAGTGAATCAATAAATAAAACATCAACCTTTTTTTCTATGAATTGATTAGTATATTCAAAATTATCATCTGATGAATGTATAAATTTCCATTTTGGATTACTTGAAACCTTTGAATAGTCCAGTACATCTATTGATATTAAATTTCCATCATTTTGATCACAAACTTCTAAAAACATTTTTGTTGATCTACCTTCTTTTACACCTAATTCTAAAATTAAGGGTTTTTCTATATCTTTTATTCTTTCTTTAATTAAATTAAGCTTGTTCTCAAATGCTTCCATAATTATGATTTTATAATTTAGTCATTATGTATAATAAATAGTTATTTATATGATCTTGTGACATATAACATTATTTTTTTTACCTTTTAGAAAGAGGTTTTCTGTTGACAGATGCCCAGAACAAAGCATCATTATTTGTGAATAATTTGAATTGAAAAGTCTAGAATTTAATAAATAGTGTGCCACAACTGCGCCAAAATTCATAATGTTAAATTTTTTAAAAGTTTTTAATTTTAAGCATGAAAAAAATTATATTATTATTAATTTTAATGCCAAGTATCTCTTTTGGCGGCACTATGAACATGATAGGTCAAAAAGGAGATCCAACTGAAGTTTCTAAAGTTATCGAAGTTAAAATGTATGACAATTATTATGAGCCAAATAAATTTGAAATAAAGAAGAACCAAACTATAAAGTTTATTGTTCATAATTATGGCGAACTAGTTCATGAATTTAATATTGCTACTAAAGCAATGCACCTGAAACACCAACCAGAAATGATTAAAATGGTTGAAAATGAAATATTATTAGTTGATGAAATTGATAAAAAAAAAATGAAAGAATTATCAAAAAAAGATCATTCTATGAGTCATTCTCATTCTAATAGCGTGTTGTTAGAACCAAACCAGAGTGCTGAATTAATATGGAAATTTAGTACTAATGGTGATCTTGAGGTAGCGTGTAACGTTCCTGGTCACTATGAAGCGGGCATGATTGCAAAAATAAATAACTTCTAATAAAAAGAGAATTAAAAGAGTTGTTGGGGGCGTTCTGTTGAAAGGTACCCTAGATCGTACTTCTAAAATTAACCTAAGTTGAATATTCAGTAATAGATTATCTTTCGTTAACATTTAAGTTTTAGCTCGCAATGGTGGGACAATCTCGAAAAAAATAATAGCCTTGTAGTTGGCAAGCAAATAGTATTGATATAAATTTATATAAAATTATGAGTAAAAAAAAAATAATAATTTTTATCATTTTTATTATTATATTTTTTTCACTGAAAGAAATAGTTAAACAAAACGAAACTAAAGCCAAACAATACATAAACAGATATCTGTGGCCCTATACTCCTGTAAAAGTACAATACTTTTTAAAAATTCTATATGATGATGTATTTATAAAACAATTTCAAAATGATTATAACGTCAAATTTTTACCAAAAACTCAATTATTAAATGTCAATTTTACTAAAGCAAAACTAGATTTTTTAACTGAAAGAAAAGATGGTATTTATAATAAGAATACAGTGAGAAAATCTTTTCATATAGAGCTAATTGAGGATAATAAGATATGGATAATTGATGATGTTGGCATAATTTCTCAAATCAATTTAAAGAAAATTTTAAGTAATGAAAAAGAAAAAATACAACATAAAATAATAACATCTAATATTAAACCGTATAAAATATTAGATTCATTTGTTCATGATGATAAAATTTATTTATCTTTTGTAAGTTTAAAAGATAAATGTTTTAAATTTAATATATATACGGCCTTAATAGTTAAAAAAGACTTAATCTTTGAGAGTTTTTTTACACCTAAAGAATGTAATAAAACAATTATTCAGGGAGGAAGAATGCAACATTACGTTCATAAAAATCAAAAAGGACTTTTGTTTACAGTGGGGGATAGCTCAAACCCAGATTTTAGTAATGGCAATAAATCACAAAACAAAAGTTCAATTTATGGAAAAATTTTATTTAAAAGTTTTATGGATCATAAAGGTTATTCTGTTTTTTCTATTGGACATCGAAATCCCCAGGGCCTTTATGTTGATAATAATTTAATATTATCAACCGAACATGGACCTAAAAGTGGAGATGAAATTAATAATATTATTTTTGAAAAAAATTATGGGTGGCCAATTGCTTCTTATGGCAAAAGTTATTTTGATGAAAAACTAAGATATAAGAAAGATCATGCAAGCTACAATTTTAAAGAACCAGTTTTTTCTTTTCTTCCAGCAATTGGTATATCTGAAATAATAAAAATACCAGATAACTTCACTCCATTTTGGAAAAATAATTTTATTTTATCGTCACTTAATGGTTCAAGTTTATACCGAATAAAATTTAATAAAAATTTGGATAGGATTATATTACATGAAAAAATCTACATTGGTGAAAGAATAAGAGATTTAAAATATAGTAAAAAATTTAAAACAATCTTGTTAGCTTTAGAAAGTGAAGGTAATTTAGGAATTTTGAATATAAAGGATTAAACCATTAATAAGGGGTGTTCTGTTGCAAGGTGACCTTAACATTGACTCTTTTAATAGCACCTAAAACATATGCAAATCCATGTAGCAGTTCCCTTCAATCTTGGAACTATGACTCTAAAAAATAAAAAGTTTTACTCTAAAATTATAAAATATTTTTATCAATGTACCAATCGTCAAATCTACTTACTTGTTTAAAAACTCTAAGGTAATTGTTTTTTGTTAATAGATGAAGGATTTTATTTCTCTTAATTTTTTCATAATTATGCTCAATAGTAATTGTGCAAGGCCTAAATTTATTAAAATCTAAATTTTTTATAATTTCAAACTCGGATCCTTCAGTATCGATAGATAAATAATCAATTTTGCTTAAATTGTTCTCTAAAAACAGCTGGTTTAAACTAATTGATTCTAGTGTAATCACATTCTCCTTTTTAGATTTTGTCTCTTTTTCAATAAATGATCTACCTCCAGCCTGAACATTAAAATTTATAATTTTTTTTGGTTCACTAAAAATAGGTCTTTTTTCTAAAATACAATTAGGTCTATTTTGAAATAATTCTTTGTGCCAAAAACTAGCTGGCTCACATAATATACCGCTCCAATTTCTATTCTTTTCTAGCCAGTAAGTATTTGAGAGTACTAAACCATCACAAGCTCCAACCTCAACAAATAAACCATTTTTTTTATTTAATATATAATCAACAAATAAATCTTGCATTAATTGTCCCTTGCTATCTTTATGATTTTTAAAAAAATGAGATAACAAATTTTCAATTGTTAATTTATTATTTAACGAAGTATCTTTAAGAAAAGATTTTTTTAAATTTTGAAGATCAATTTTTAAATAATCTTCTTTAAATAAAAGTATTAAATTAAATTTGAGCAGTAAATTTTTGACTATTGACTTTAAAAACTTTGAAATTTTTTTCATTAAATCTATTTAAAAAATATTTAAGCTAATATCTTACACCAGAATCATTACAGAATATTTAAGAAATATGAATGAAATCTAGTATAAAATTTAATTTTACGGACGCTTATTATAATTAAATATGCATAATTTGAGATTAGAAGGTGCGTTCTGTTGCCAGGTGCCCCAAACAAAGTACCATTATTCGTGAATAATTTGAATTGAAAATATAGAATTTAAGGGTGGATTCCGTCCATATTCCGTCAAGACTATATATGCTAGTATTAAAATATTAATGAGTGAATTTAATCATCATGTATATTTAATTTCGTATGAAGATAGCTTAGATGGTCCAATAAAAATCGGTTATAGTCATCATCCTCCAACTAGATTAAAACAACTGCAAACTGGAAATCCTCGTCGTTTAACTATTTTTGGAAACTTAGGTTTTAAAGACGAGCTTGCAGCAAGGTCAGTTGAAAAGATAATTCTACATTATTTTAATAATAATAATCTAAGCATGAATGGAGAGTGGTACGATATAGGCGTTAAAGAAGTATTAACAATACTAAGTTTTTTTCCACACAATAGAGAAAAATTATTTGAACGTACAGAAATCAAAGAGGGAAAAATTATCAATTTTACTAATCTCATTAATTATGGGTTCGATAAAAAAATAATTAATGAAGATGAATGGGATCATCTAAGAGATATTTTTGATTATGTTGATGAAGATAATAAAGATTATGAGTTTACAGACTTTATTGAAGAGTCAGAAAAAAACCTTGCTGAGTCTGAATAATGAGGTTTAAATATACAAATCAAGATATTCTTAAAGACGCAAAAAAATACAATAATAGAAGAGACTGGAAAAAATATAGTCCAGCTATGTATGAACTTGCAAGGCCTAGAAATAGAAACATTTTAGATCAGGCAACAAGACATATGGATCGTCTACCAAATAACACTGTTAAAAAATGGACCGTACAAGCAATAATTAAAGACGCTAAAAAATATCAGCATAAATCAGATTGGAGCAAAAATTCCAATAGCGCATATAATGCAGCTAAAGCAAGAGGGTGCTTTGAAAAAGCTATAAAACATATGGTTCCTTTGGGAAATATTATGAGGAGATGTGTGTACTCTATAAAAGTTAAAGATAAAAAGATAATTTATATAGGTTTAACTTATAATTTTAAAAAAAGAATAAGAACTCATCTTAAAACAAAAAGATTTAAAGAAATAAGCAAAAGATTTGGTCATAGTGCAATAATACCAAAAAAACTGACAGGCTATACATCTTTAGACCGTGCAATTTTTAATGAAAAAAAATATGAAAATTTTTATAGAAATAAAGGATTTAAAATTCTCAACATAGCAAAGACGGGTGGTATTGGAGGAGGGTTAATTAAATGGACAAAAGAAGCCGTTATAATTTCTGCAAAAAAATTCAAAACTATATCAGCTTGGAGCAATAAGTTTCGTTCAGCGGTCAATGCAGCACATGACAAGGGATGGATGGAAGAGGCAACAGCTCATATGATTAGACCTGTTTGGCAAGGTTTAAGAATATGGACAAGAGAAAAAATTATAGAGGATGCAAAAAAATATAAACACCGTGCAAGATGGTCAGAAGAAAGTGGAGGAGCATATGGTGCAGCCCAAAAAATGGGAATTTTGAATATTGCAACAAAACATATGACTAGACCTATTGTTGAAAATACCTGGAACAAAGGTCTCAAGAGACCAAATAAATGGACAGATAAAGAATTAAAAAGTTCTGCATCAAAATATTCAAATTTATATGAATGGAGAAAAAAAGAACCAAGTGCTTATGCAACAGCAAGCACTAGAAAAATGCTTGATAAGATAACTTCGCATATGAAAAAAATGAAGCTATATAGGTTTTGGAACAAGAAAAAAGTTATGTCTTCTGCAAGAAAATATAAAACTAAAATAAGTTGGCAGTTAAATGATCCAAAAGCATATAACGCAGCAAGACGTTTAAAAATTTATAATAAAGCAACTAAACATATGCATATTGCCGAAGGTGCTAAACGTGGATCAGATGGAAGATTTGAAAAATAAAATTCCGTCCATACTCCGACTCTTCAGGTTGTATTTTTAAATTAGCAGTGATAACTCAAACAAATTTTAAAAAAGGAAGGGGCGTTCTGTTGCCAGGTGCCCCAAACCCCGTCTACTTAATTAACAAAGTTAATTAAGCAGCAAGTGCGTAACTTTCGTTAGCAATTATAAATTAGCCCGTCACGGTGGAACAATCCCGAACAAAAGAATAGCCTTTAGTCATCCGTCGAATCTAGTTCACCCCCATAAATATTAATGGTGGAGGTGGTGGGTACTGCCCCCACGTCCGCAATGGTTATTACGAAATTCGTTTATCGTCATAGTTGGAAAACCAACAAATCTAATATAAATTATTAATATTAAACTTCAAATAGTTTTTCAAAAATGCTCAAGCACTTTAAAGAATATTTTAAACATTATAAAATAGAGTTTATTTTTTTATTAATAATAATCTCCATTTCTTTTTATAGAAGTCCATATATTTTTTTAAATGGTAGGTTTATTGGAGAGGAGGCATCCCATTATTTTTTATTTGCTTTAAATAATAATTTTTTACAAAATATGTTCTATTTTGTACCACTAGCAGGTTATTATAATATAGTTCCTAACATCCTAACAGAAATTTCAACTTATATTCCACTTGAGTATGCACCATTATCGACAGTTTATGGTTCATTTATAATTTTTATAAATTTAATAGTTGTCACATTATTTTATGAATCTTATTTTTTACAAAAAAAAAATCAAAAAATAATTATAGCTTTAATTTTATTGTTTTCCCCACCTTTTGTACCAGAAATTTGGTTAAATTCGTTAAATTGTCAAATTTATTTATGCTTAACCTCAATTTTTATTTTATTTATTAAACAAAACAAAAGTAGAAATAATAGCTATCTTCATTTCAATATTTTTTTAGCAAGTTTTTCAGGAATTTACAGTTGTTCTTTATTACCACTCTTTATGTTGAGATATTTCTACAAAAAAACACGATATGATTTAATAAACTTAGTATTTCTTTTACTTGGAACATTAACTCAAATTTCAATTATTGCTTATACAAAATTTTCAAACGTATTGTTAGGATCCAAACTAGAAATTATTTTTAATACAAATATTATTATAAATTTTATATACAATAACTTAGCTAAACCAATTTTTGGAAGGCAGCTTACACATTGGTTTTATGAAAATTTAAATTTATTAACTTTGTCTCCTGAGAAAATTTCTTTTATGATTATTGTCCTAATTTTATCAATATTAGTATATTTTTTTTTAAATAAAGAAATATTCAAAAGATTAAAAAAAGATTATGTTTTATTGTCGTTAATTATAATTTTTATTTTAATCTCCTCAGTGATATTTATTGGTAGTGTAGGAACTCACTTAGGTGGAAGATATGCTGTATTACCTGGATGCCTTTTTCTGTTAATTTTATTTAGACTTTCAAATTTTTTTGTTAATAAGAAATTTAGAATTTTTTTTTCACTTTTAATAACAATGGCTTTGATCACTGGGATATATGAATTTAGACCTCCTATAAAGAATGTTAAACATCAATATATTAAGTTTTTAGACTGTATAAATTGTCCAACTTGGAGTGATGAGGTAAAGAAATGGAGGAAAGATAAAAATTATATGATAGGAATTTGGCCCTATCCAAAAAAAAATTTTTATATGAAAGTTGATTAAATGTTACATAAATTAAAGAGTCATTCAGAATATCAAAAAATACTTAATAGATATCCTAAAAAAAGAATTGAATTAAATGATGAATATAAAAAAATTTACAAAAGACATTATATGCTTAACAGAAGTGGTGAAGGTGTAACTAACACGATCTCACAGAAAATGGAAAGTTGGATGCATAGAAAAGTATCAAAAATATCTGCTATGAATATTTTAGAAATTGGTGCAGGAAATCTTAATCATATTAAATATGAGTCAAATTATAATAATTATGATATTGTTGAACCTTTTACAGAGCTATATATCAATAGCCCATTGAAGAAGCATATCAGAAATATATTTACGTCATTAGATCAGGTTGATGAGAAATATGACAAGATTTTATCAATAGCAACTTTTGAACATCTGTTAAATCTCCCAAAGGAAATTGATCTTTGTAAAAGACTTTTAAGTAAAAACGGTGTATTACAAATTGCTGTACCATGCGAGGGAGAAATAGCCTTTAAACTTGGATGGATGTTATCAACTGGAATTGCATTTAAGTTAAAACATAAGTTGAATTATTCTAAATTAATACAATATGAACATGTAAATTCTCTAAATGAAATTTCTATTTTATTAAATAATAACTTTATTGTTAGTAAGTTTCATAGGAGTCCTCTTATATTACCAATCAAAAATTTTTCTTTTTATGCTTACTTTGAATGTAAACTAAGTTAAATTTTTTTATAATTATAAATAACTCTAAAAAGTTCATTTAAAATTAATAAGTTTTTCTTAATATCAAATATTTTAATAGAGGATTCTTTTGGAATGTTATATTTGCATTTTATAGATATTATTTTTAACTTTCGAAGGGAATATAAATTAACTAATTCCAAATCAAAAAAAAATTTTTTTGAAATAAATTTAATTTTATGAAAATTTTTAATTTTTATAAATCCCTTTAATCCAGCCTGAGTATCACCACCTACTATTTTAATATTTAAAAATCTAAGATTTATAAATGCGATTAGTGCACCAATAAGATATCTTATTAACTGATAAAAACTTAAATTTTTATTAATCATACTACTGTTTTTTAGTTTTCTATTTACAATAATTAAATCTACATTTTTTTTTAAATAAAAAATTATTTTTCTCAAAGAGCTTAGATAAGGAAGATCACAATCAATCATTATAATTTTATTGTTCTTGCTTTTATTTATTCCTTTAATAACTGAAAATGATTTACCAGAATTTTTTTTATTTCTTAAAATTTTAATATATTTGTTTTTTTTTTTTAAATTATTTAAAATATAGAATGTTTTATCTTTGCTACCATCATCTACAAATATAATTTCATATTTTATATTAAGTTTTCTAATTTCCTTTCTTAGTTTATTATAACTATTAACAATATAGCTTTCGCAGTTGTAGCAAGGTATAATGAAAGTTATTTTATTCACAATTCTAAATAATTAAGCAGTTTATTAACAATATATTTTATATTCTTAATTAATAAACTAATATTAGTTTTAATATCACAGACAAATATAATATATAAAATTTAAATGATTAAAAGTTTTGAAGATTTTAAAGAAAGAATAGAAGATAAAGAAATTAAACAAATATGGGATCAGCTAACCGGTCTAAAACACAAATTTTTTGAATTTTTTTATACTGAACTTTTACAATATAAAAATCCTACTATCTTAGAGTTTGGAGTAAGACATGGGGTTTCAACTTCAATGTTTTTAGATATTTGTAAGCAAAATGAGGGAAAGCTTTATTCAATTGATATTAATGATTATTCAAAAAAATTTTCTGATTTAAATTGGAAATTTATTCTTGCAGAGGATAAAGATCAAAAAAAAATTGAAAATGAGATACCAAATAAATTTGATATTATTTTTCTTGATACCATTCATAAAGCAGATCATGTTAGTGAAATTTTCTACAGGTATTATGACAAGTTAAAAATAGGTGGTTTATTTATAATTGATGATATTTCTTGGTTACTTTATACCAAGGGAGCTGAACATGATCATTTTTTTAAAGAGGTTAATAACAAAGAAACATTTAATCGACTTTTAGAAATTTATAAAAATAATAAAACAAATTTTAATATTACTTTTAATTTTTGTTATACTGGTGCTGCAAAAGTTTTAAAAATAAGCGATGATAAATTAAATGAACCTGTTAAATTAAATTCTAGAGAATTCTCAATAAAAAATTTAGCAAGAAAATTATATATAAAGCTTAGAAAATAATATAACTTATATTAGCGATTCTCTCGATAATCATGAAACTAACAAAAGACCAAATTAATCAGATAAAAAACCAGCAATCTCAAAACAATCAAACAAAAAGAGCAACAGTTCCAGAATTGGAAAAAATTCTTTATGAAGCAGTGCCAGCTCTAGATCATGGGTTTGTTAGAGTGATAGATTACATGGGAGATGATACTTCAATTGTTCAAGCAGCAAGAGTTTCTTACGGCAAAGGAACAAAGAAGGTTTCCACAGATGAAGGCTTAATAAAATATTTAATGCGTCACTGGCACAGTACTCCATTTGAAATGTGTGAAATTAAATATCATATTAAACTTCCTATATTTATCGCACGTCAATGGATAAGGCACAGAACTGCAAATGTTAATGAATATTCTGCAAGATATTCTATTTTAGACAAAGAGTTTTATTTACCCACAACTGAAAATTTAGCAGCTCAATCATTAAATAACAGACAAGGAAGAGGAGATGTGCTGGAAGGTGATCAGGCAAAAGAAGTTTTAGAGCTTTTAAAAAATGATGCAGAAAGAACATATAATAATTACGAAACAATGCTTAATCAAAGATTTGATGGTTCTCAAATTGATGAGTCCAAAAAAGGGCTTGCTAGAGAACTTGCAAGAATGAATTTAACATTGAACACTTATACCCAGTGGTATTGGAAAACTGATCTATTAAATTTAATGAACTTTTTAAGATTAAGGGCCGATAGTCATGCTCAATACGAAATAAGAGTTTATGCAGATATTATGTTGGATACGTTGAAAAGATGGACTCCAATAACTTATGATGCATTCATGGATTATCGAGTAGGTGGAACAGAGGTTTCTGCAAAGGGTAAAATAATAATTGAAAAATTAATAAAAAGAGAAGATGTTAATATTGAAAATTCTGGTCTTTCAAAAAGAGAGTGGAATGAATTAATGGAAGCATTTAAATTAAACGATAGGATAATTTAATTTTAAAAAAGACTTTTCATCATATATACTAATATTTTTAAACCATCTCTAAATTCGCTTACTTTTTTTTTGCCTGCTATTCTTTTTCTCTCAAAGCTTGGTGTATCAATCATTCTCATATTTTGTTTTTTTGCTTTTATTGGCATTTCTACACAAAGACAAAAATCATTTGATTTTAAGTTTAATTTTTTAAAAGCCTCAGTTTTTCCTAATAAATATGTGTAAAGAATATCTGATAATTTTAACGAAAAAAAAATATTTCCTATTAATGAGAACATAAAGTTTCCTATTTTTGTTAATGTAGTATCATCATCGCTACCTCCTTCTTTCATATATCTCGATGCAAAAACAAAATCTTTATTATTTTCACAAATTTTTAACATTTTATTTAGATCTGTAGGTTTAAAAGATCCATCAGCGTTAAATATACATAAATATTCAGTTTCAACATTTTTTATGCCATCAATTAAAGCATTTCCATATCCATTGCCTGATTGAAACACTATCTTACAATTAAAATTTTTAATTGACTCAATTGTTACTTTATCGGTTTCTTCTAAAATGATAATTGTATTGCATCTAAAATCTTTTAACTCTTTTAAAACTTCAGGAAGAGACTCCGCCTCATCTTTTGCTGGAATTATTAAGGTTAAATTTTCCATTTTAAAGATAAGTTGATTTAATTTTATTTGCAAATTCTAAATAAATTTTTGATATTTCATGATTTGGATTTTCTTCGACTATAGGTTTACCATTATCACCTGCTTCTCCAACTTTAGGATTAATAGGTATTTCACCTAAAAATTCTTTTTCAAATTCTTCAGCTGTTTTTTTCACCCCACCTTCACCAAAAATTTTATATTTTTTTCCATCATCTCCAATAAAAAAACTCATATTATCAACTAAACCTAAAATTTTAACACCAAGCTTATCAAACATTTTAATACCTCTTTTTACATCCATTAAAGCAACTTCTTGAGGAGTAGATACAATAATTGCTCCGTCTAATTTTATTTCCTGAGAAAATGTTAGCTGAGTATCACCAGTACCTGGAGGCATATCGACAATTATAAAATCTAAATCTTTCCAATTTACTTTTTGAGTAAAAGTTTTAATCGCACTAGTAACCATAGGTCCTCGCCAAATCATTGGTGTTTGTTGGTCGGTTAAAAAACCAATGGACATACATTGTATTTCATATTTATTAATTGGTTCTAACTTCTGCCCATCACTTTTTGGTTTTTCATCAATATTGAACATTTTTGGAACTGATGGGCCGTATATATCAGCATCTAATAATCCAACTTTGCAATCAAGTTGTTTTAAAGCTAGAGCAAGATTAGTTGCAAATGTCGATTTACCCACACCCCCTTTGGCACTAGAAATTGCTATTGTAAATTTTGTACCTAATATAGGATTTTTAGTGAATTTTTTTGGCTTTAATTTACTTTTCATTGCGTCACTAAGTTCTGGCTTTTTATCTGTCATAGTTTCATCATTACTTGTTTTTTGCAATAAAGGCACTATATACTTTTACATATGTCAGATGATTTTAAAGGATCAGGAGGAAGTCCATGGGGCACACCCCCTGGAGGAGGAGGAAATGGTTCTGGAAGAGGACCTAAGCCACCTGATATAGACGCAATAATAAGGGATATTCAAAATAAAATTAACAAATTTTTACCAGGTGGAAGTAAATCAGGAGGAAAACCTGTTGGCTTGATTTTAGTTATTTTACTTTTTGTATGGCTTGCAAGTGGACTTTATAGAGTATTACCCGATGAACAGGGAGTTGTTTTAAGATTTGGTAAATTTATTAAAACCACGCAACCTGGTCTTAACTATCACATTCCTTTTCCGGTAGAGAGCGTCGAAACACCAAAAGTAACAAAAGTGAATAGAATGGACATTGGTTTTAGATCTGAAAGAGATAGTGGGTTCTCAACAGGTGGAGGAGTAGCAGATGTTCCTCAAGAAAGTTTAATGTTAACAGGTGATGAAAATATAGTTAACATAGACTTTTCTGTATTTTGGGTAATTAAAGATGCAGGAAAATTCTTATTTGAAATACAAGATCCAGAAGGAACTGTTAAAGCTGCAGCAGAGACTGCAATGAGAGAAGTAATTGCTAAAAGTAATATTCAACCTATCTTAACTGAAGGAAGAGCAAAAATTGAAGTTGAAACGCAAGATATTATTCAATCAATTTTAGACGAGTATCAAAGTGGAATTCAAATTACACAAGTTCAAACTCAAAAAGCTGATCCACCAGATCAAGTTATTGATGCATTTAGAGATGTTCAAGCAGCACGGGCTGATATGGAAAGATCTAAAAATGAAGCTGAAGCTTACGCAAACGATGTGATTCCAAGAGCTAGAGGTGAGGCAGCAAAAATTATGCAAGCTGCAGAAGCTTATAAGCAAAAAGTAGTTGCAGCATCTGAAGGTGAAGCAAGTAGATTTATATCAATTTATGATGAGTATACAAAAGCTAAAGAAGTAACTCAGGAAAGAATGTATCTTGAGACAATGGAAAAAGTTTTAGCTGATATAGATAAAGTGATTATTGAAAAAAATGCCGGTTCTGGAGTAGTCCCTTACTTACCATTACCTGAATTAGGAAAAAAGAAAGTGACTAATTAAATGAAAGCACAAAAAATTTTATTACCGATAATAGCAGTATTGGGAGCTCTAGTCTTCTTTTCTGTATTTATTGTTAAAGAAGTTAATCAAGCGATTGTTTTACAATTTGGTGACCCTAAAAGAATTATAGTTGAGCCAGGTTTAAATTTTAAAATCCCATTTATTCAAAACGTTGTTTACCTTGATAAAAGAATATTAAATTTAGATACACCACCTGAAGAGGTAATTGCATCAGACCAAAAAAGATTGATTGTAGATGCATTTGCAAGATTTAAAATTGTAGATCCTTTAAAATTTTATATTTCAGTCGGAAATGAAAGAGTAGCTAGATCAAGACTTTCAACAATTATAAACTCCAGAATTAGAAATGTTTTGGGTCAACAAGAATTACAAACTCTACTTTCAAAAGATAGAACAAAGCAAATGACACTGATCCAAGAAGGTGTAAACGCTGAAGCAGAAAATTTTGGAATTAAGATTGTAGACGTTAGAATTAAAAGAGCAGACCTTCCCCAAGCAAATAGTGATGCTATTTATAGAAGAATGCAGACTGAAAGGGAAAGAGAAGCAAAAGAATTTAGAGCAAAGGGTGCAGAAATGGCTGTAACAATTACATCAACTGCTGATAAAGAAGTTTCAGTAATTTTAGCGAATGCAAACAAAGATTCTGAAATAATGAAAGGTGAAGGAGACGGTCAAAGAAATGCTATTTTCGCAGATGCATTTGGAAGAGATCCTGAATTTTTTGCATTTTATAGAGCAATGCAAGCCTACGAAACCGCATTAATTGGAGGGGACACATCTTTAATTTTATCTCCTGACAGTGAATTTTTTAAATTTTTTGGAAACATAAAACCTAAATCAGAACAATAAACTTTAATTATGAAAGAATTGATCATAGCTTTTGGTCTATTTCTTTTTGTTGAAGGAATTTTGTATGCCTTATTTCCATCAAAAATGAAAAATATGTTAAAGAAATTAGAACTTGTAAAAGACAGCCAACTGAGATCAGGCGGCATGATCTTTGCAATAATGGGGTTTATTATTATTTATTTAGTTAAAATTTAAAATGAGAAATATTAAATTTATATTATTAACTGTAATTTTTACTTTTGGATTTTCATTTAATTCAAATTCTAATTCGATCCCAGCATCTTTTGCAGACCTTGCAGAGAGATTGATGCCGTCAGTGGTGAATATTTCTACAACACAAACAGTAGTTACTAAAAGCAACCCATTTCCAGGTTTAGAATTTCCACCTGGATCTCCATTTGGAGATATGTTTAAAGAATTTGGAACCCCTCAGAAAAGAAAAACAGCTGCTCTAGGCTCCGGTTTTATAATTGATGAAGAAGGAATAGTAGTTACTAACAACCATGTAATTCAAGATGCTGAAGACATTATTGTGCAAGTTAATGGTGATCAAGAATTTAAAGCGAAAGTAATCGGAGCTGATCCATTGATGGACATAGCTGTATTACAATTAGAAACAAAAGAAAAATTTGCACCAGTTGCTTTTGGTAACTCTGATAAAGCTAGAATTGGTGACTGGGTAATTGCAATTGGTAATCCCTTTGGTTTTGGAGGTACAGTAACTTCAGGAATTATATCTGCAAGAAATAGATCAATTGGTTTATCAAGATATGAAGATTTTATCCAAACTGATGCATCAATTAATTCTGGAAATTCTGGTGGACCGTTATTTGATATGAATGGAGATGTAATAGGAATTAACACTGCTATCTTAGGCAGAAGTGGAAATGTTGGGATAGGATTTGCAATTCCTTCAAACAGTGCAAAAACAGTAATAGATCAGCTCATCAAGTTTGGTGAAACTAAACGTGGATGGCTAGGAGTTAGAATTCAATATGTTACTGATGAAATAGCAGAAGTTGAAAAATTAGACAAACCAAGAGGCGCATTAGTTGTTAGTGTTGCAGAAAATAGTCCTTCAGAGAAAGCAGGCATTGAAGCTGGGGATATTATTTTAGAATTCAATGGTGAAAGAATAAAAGAAATGAAAGAACTACCAGCTATTGTTGCAAAAACAGAAGTTGGGAAAGATGTTAAAGTTAAAATTTGGAGAAACAAAAAAGAATTGACTAAAAATGTGATATTAGGAAGACTCGAAACTTCTGAAGATGGTAAAGCAAGTAAAAAACAAGAGCCAGTTGAAAAGCAATCTTCAGAAATTGAAAATTTAAAGATAACTGTAAGACTTTTAAATAAAGAAGATATTAAGATTAGAAAATTACCAAATCAAACAACAGGCCTAGTAATTACTGGAATAGTAAAAAATAGTCCATTAGCGAACTCAATCGAAGTTAATAGTGTTATTGTAGAAGCGCAAAAGAAAAAAATTAGATCAATAAATGATTTGAAAAAAATTACTCAAAGTGTTTTTAACTCAAATCAAAAAACAATCTTGTTAGTTATCTATAACAACCAAAATCAAAAAAGATACGTTGGTATTAAATTAGACTAAAAATGGATTTGAAATCCAAAATTATTTTAATTTCTGGACCAACAGCATCAGGTAAATCTAATTTTGCAATCAAACTTGCTAAAAAAATTAATGGAGAAATTATTAATGCTGATAGTATGCAAGTTTATAAAGAATTAAAAATTTTATCAGCAAGACCAAAACTAAAAAACTATCAAAAAATAAAACATCATCTTTATGGCTTTCAAAATATAAATAAAAATTTTTCAACTGGGGATTGGTTAAGGCTTGTAATTAAAAAAATTAAAGAAGTAAAAAAAAGAAAAAAAATACCAATATTAGTTGGAGGCACAGGATTATATTTTAAAGCTATATTAGATGGTTTAGTTAATATTCCAAATATTCCAATACGATTCAGAAGCAAAATAAGATCTTTGCATAAAGATTTGGGTCAAAAAAATTTTTATAAAAAACTTTTAATATTAGATCCAAAATTAAAAAATAAAATTAATCCAACAGATACACAAAGATCAATTAGAGCATATGAAGTAAAAGAGTTTACAAAAAAATCTCTTAATGATTGGTTTAAACAAACTAAATCTTATTTTAAAAAAGATGATTTTCATAAAATATATATTGATTTTCCTCGCCCACAATTAATTGAAAGAATTAATATAAGAACGGAACAAATGATAAGGGACGGAGCAATAAATGAAGTTAAGAGATTTATAAAATTGAATATTAGAAAAGATAAACCGGCAAATAAAGCAATTGGTATAGCTGAGATTAAAAAATATTTAAATAATGAAAAAAATCTACAGGAAATTAAAGAAGAAATATCAATAAAAACTAGACAATACGCCAAAAGACAGAGTACTTGGGCTAGAGGCAATATGACGAGCTGGTACAAACTGTCATCACAAGACATTAATATATTTTTAGAAAAAATTTAAATAATTCACTCTAAAACTTGACCAATGAGTACAACTTCAGCTAGATTGCAAAATGCCAAAATTATATACAGGAGCAGAAATTGTATTTAAATGCCTTGAAGATCAGAAGGTAGAACATATTTTTGGTTATCCAGGAGGAGCAGTGCTACCCATATACGATGAACTAAAAAATCATCCCTCAATTAAACATATATTAGTTAGACACGAACAAGGCGCAGGTCATGCAGCAGAAGGTTATGCAAGATCATCTGGTAAACCAGGTGTTGTTTTAGTTACCTCAGGACCCGGTGCAACGAATGTTGTAACTGCTTTAACAGACGCTTATATGGATTCAGTTCCATTGGTTTGTATTTCTGGACAAGTGCCAACTCATTTAATAGGAACAGATGCATTTCAAGAATGCGATACTACTGGAATTACAAGACCTTGCACTAAACATAATTGGTTAGTTAAAGATATCAATGATTTACCAAGAATAATGCATGAAGCTTTTGAAGTTGCTACAACTGGTAGACCAGGACCTGTATTAGTAGATATTCCAAAAGATGTTCAGTTTGCAAAAACAAAATATAAAAAACCAAAAAAAGAAAAAAAAGTAAATGGCAAATCTCATAATAGTTTTTCTCAAAATGAAATAGATCAATTAATTGGATTATTAACTAAAGCAAAAAAACCAATAATTTATAGCGGTGGGGGTGTAATTAACTCTGGTCCAAAAGCAAGTGAGGTCTTAAGAGAATTTGTTCAATTAACTGGATTTCCAATAACTTCAACTTTACAAGGTTTAGGTGCTTATCCTGGAGATGATAACCAGTTTTTAGGAATGCTAGGAATGCATGGAACTTATGAAGCCAATAATGCCATGCATGATTGTGATCTTCTTATTAATATTGGTGCTCGGTTTGACGATAGAATTACTGGAAAAATTGACGAATTCTCTCCAAATTCTAAAAAGGTTCATATTGATATAGATCCATCATCAATTAACAAAATTATAAAAGTTGATCTTGCAATTGTAGGGGATGTTACAAAAGTAATCACCAAGATTAATAAAACTATTATTAATAAAAATAATGGTTTTGCAAAATCAAATAAATCTAAAATTGCTAATTGGTGGGAACAAATTCAAAAGTGGAGAAGAAAAGATTCTTTAAACTTTATAAATAGCGATGAAACAATAAAACCTCAGTATGCAGTTCAGAGACTTTATGAATTAACAAAAGAAAAAGATACATTTGTTACAACTGAAGTAGGTCAGCATCAAATGTGGGCAGCACAGCATTATAAATTTAATAAACCTAACAGATGGATGACTTCTGGAGGCCTAGGTACTATGGGATATGGTTTGCCTGCAGCTGTAGGTGTACAAGTTGCTCATCCAGAAAAATTAGTTATTGATATAGCTGGAGAAGCATCAGTATTGATGACCATGCAAGAAATGTCTACTGCAATTCAATATAACTTACCGATAAAGATTTTTATTTTAAATAACCAGTACATGGGGATGGTAAGACAATGGCAAGAATTATTGCACGAAAAGAATTATTCAGAAAGTTATTCGGAAGCTCTTCCAGATTTTATGAAAATGGCAGATGCTTATGGTTGCAAAGGTATTAAAGCAGACAATCCATCTGATTTAGATGAAAAAATTCAGGAAATGCTAGACTATAATGGCCCTGTGATATTTGACTGTCAAGTTGATCCTAATGAAAACTGTTTTCCAATGATACCATCTGGAAAACCTCATAATCAAATGATCTTGGGTCCGAATGATCAAGAAGAAAATAAAATTAAAGGAAAAGGCAAGGCCTTAGTCTAATCAAATGGTAAAATCAAAATCAGCTTATAGCGTTCCAACAAAAAAACAAAAATCGGACACTCATATATTTGTTGTTTGGGTTGATAATGAAGCAGGAGTTCTTGCTAGAGTAGTAGGATTATTTTCAGGTAGAGGATATAATATTGAATCTTTAGCTGTTGCAGAAGTAGATGCTATTAAAAATATCTCAAGAATTACAATTGTTACAACAGGTACTCCCGAAGTAATTGATCAAATTAAATTACAATTGAAAAAATTAGTTCCAGTTCATAAAGTTGCTGATTTTAAAAGAGAAGACAAGAGCGTGATATTTAAAGAAATGGCATTATTTAAAATTATTGGTAAGAAAAATAAGATAGAAAAATGTATTAATGCTTGCAGAAAATTTAATCCAGTAATATTAGATAAAACAACAACTTCAACAGTTATACAAATTACTGCACTTAGAAGAGAAATAGATACAATGAGTAAAAAATTAAAACCCTTAGGACTTATAAGCACTTCGAGAACTGGGGCTGTAGCAATGACTAGAGGTGCCAAAATATTTAATTAATTTTTTAGGAGAAACTATATGAAAATGTTTTACGAAAAAGATGCAGATGTAAATCTGATTAAAAGTAAAAAAATTGCAATTTTTGGATATGGAAGCCAAGGTCATGCACATGCTTTAAATTTAAAAGATAGTGGAGTTACAGAAATTGTTGTAGCTCTTAGAGAAGGATCTTCTAGTGCTGCTAAAGCAGAGTCTAAAGGTTTAAAAGTAATGAATTTATCGGATGCAGCTGCTTGGGCAGATGTAGTCATGATTTTAACGCCTGATGAATTGCAAGCAGAGATTTATAAAAATCATATCGAACAAAGAGTAAAAGAAGGAACCAGTATTGCTTTTGCTCACGGATTAAATGTTCATTATGATTTAATTAAAGCTAGAAAAGATCTTGACGTTTTCATGGTTGCACCAAAAGGACCTGGTCACTTAGTAAGAAGTGAATATGAAAAAGGAGGTGGGGTACCATGTTTATTTGCTGTGCATCAAAATGGTTCAGGAAAAGCAAGAGACCTTGCTTTATCATACGCTTCAGCAGTAGGTGGTGGAAGATCTGGTATTATTGAAACTACATTTAAAGATGAAGTTGAAACTGATTTATTTGGCGAACAAACAGTTTTGTGTGGAGGTTTAGTTGAATTAATTAAAAATGGTTATGAAACTTTAACTGAAGCAGGTTATGAACCTGAGATGGCTTATTTTGAAACAGTTCATGAAGTTAAATTAATAGTAGACCTAATTTATGAAGGCGGAATTGCAAATATGAATTACTCTATTTCAAATACAGCTGAGTATGGTGAGTATGTTTCAGGTCCTAGAATAGTGAATAAAGAGGAAACTAAAAAAAGAATGAAAGAAGTATTGACCGATATTCAATCCGGAAAATTTACAAAAGAATGGATGGATGAGTGTAAAAATGGTCAAAAAAACTTTCTTGCAACTAGAGCTAAGCTAGCAGAACATTCAGTCGAAAAGGTGGGAGCCGAGCTTAGAGCAATGATGCCTTGGATTAGCAAGAAAAAGTTAGTAGATAGTGATAAAACTTAAATTTTATAGATAAATTATAACTATAATAATCGAATTATTTCACTTATACTTTTTTAAATAAATTTAATTAAGGGGTTAAATAATGAAGATTAAAAATTTAATAAAAGTACTATTATCGTTGGTTCTAGTATTTGGATTTTCTTCAGCATGGGCAAAAACTATTAAGTGGTCAATGCAAGGAGATAGTCTTACACTCGATCCACACGCACAAAACGAAGGTCCAACAACTCAAGTTTCTAGACAAATATATGAAGCTTTAGTTGAAAGAGCTGTAGATATGAAAATTCAGCCAGCTCTAGCAAAAAGTTGGAAAACAACAGACCCAAACACTTGGGTATTTACTTTAAGAGATGATGTTAAATTTTCTGATGGTTCTAAAATGACATCTGAAGATGTAGTTTTTAGCGTTTTAAGAGCTAAGCAGAGAACATCAGATTTTAAAGAATATATCAGTACAATTTCAGGAGTTGAAGCTGTTGGAGATTATTCAATTAAGATTATGACAAGCAAACCAAATCCAATTCTTTTAAACCAATTATCAAACATTTTTATAATGTCGAAAGCATGGTCTGAAAAGAATTTTGCTATGTCTCCACAAAACTGGGATGCAGGACAAGAAACTTTCTCTGCAACTAATGCTTTAGGAACAGGACCTTTTAGAATTACATTAAGAGAGCCTAATACAAAAACCGTGTTTAAAAGAAATAAACATTGGTGGGGTGAAATGACTGATAAAAAAGTAACTCAAATTGAATTACTTCCTATTAAAAATGCAGCAACAAGAGTTGCAGCTTTGTTATCCGGAGAAATTGACTTAGTTACAGACGCACCTGTTCAAGATTTAAAACGAATTGGATCTTCATCAGGACATAAAGTTGAGAGCACTCCTCAAATGCGTACTATTTTCTTAGGAATGGATCAAGCTGCTGACCAGTTAAGAACTGGTAACACTGGCGATAACCCATTTAAGAAAAAAGAAGTAAGACAGGCTCTCTACCAAGCAATTGACATTGAAGCTATCAAGAAAAAAGTTATGCGGGGATTAAGTGAACCAGCTGGTATTATAACTTTTCCGGGTGTAAATGGTTATACTAAAGATCTTGATAAAAGATTACCTTACGATGTTGATGCAGCAAAAAAACTATTGGCTGACGCTGGTTATCCAGATGGTTTTAATGTTGAGCTTAGGTGTCCTAACGACAGATATGTAAATGATGAAGCAATTTGTACAGCAGTTGTTGGAATGTTAGGTAAAATTGGTGTTAATGTAAACTTATTTGCACAAACTAAGAGTAAGCACTTTAAAGAGCTAAAAGATAATCAAGGAGATTTCTATATGCTTGGATGGGGTGTTCCTACTTTAGATAGTCATTATGTTTTTCATTACTTATATGAGTCTGGTGCTAGCTGGAACAAAGTTAACTTTAGTAATTCTGAAGTTGATGCAGCGATCAGAGTTATGGAAGGTGAAGTTGACCTAGATAAGAGAAACGCAGCAATAGCAAATGCTTGGAAAATTGTGAAAGATGATATTTCTTATCTTCCACTTCATCACCAAGTGATTTCTTGGGCAGCAAAGAGCAATGTTAATGTACCTATCAGACCAAATAACGAACCGTTATTTAAAGCTGCTAGTTTTAACTAAATAATATTTTTACTAGCCCTTTATAATTATAAAGGGCTAGTATCTAAAAATAAAATTTTCCTAAATTGATAAAATATTTTTTTAAACGATTGTTTCAATCAGCTCTGGTGATGCTAGTAGTTGCATTTGTTTCCTTTTCTTTATTTAATTTTGTGGGTGATCCAATAAATAATATGGTTGGTGAAGAAACTTCAGACGAAGAGAGAGCTGAACTAAGAGAAACTTTAGGGTTAATGGACCCTATTCATGTCCAGTTTTCTAGATTTATAATCAATGCATCTAAGGGTGAATTTGGAATTTCTTATCAGCTTAGACGACCTGTATCAGAATTAATTGTTGAGAGGTTACCAGCTACTATTGAGTTAGTTGTAATTTCAGCATTAATTGCATTGATATCTGGTACATTGTTAGGTGTTTATACAGGAATAAATAGAAAAGGTTTTTTAAGTGATATTATTTTAGCTGTTTCATTGTTAGGAGTTTCACTCCCCACATTTGTCATAGGTATTTTATTTATTTATCTCTTTGCGGTAATTTTAGGAATATTACCATCTTTTGGAAGAGGAGAAGTAGTTGATATCGGTTTTTGGAGCACAGGATTTTTAACAATCTCTGGATTAAAAGCCATTATATTACCCTCAGTGACCCTCAGCTTGTTTCAGATGACCTATATAATAAGACTAGTTAGAGCAGAGATGATGGAGATTTTACAAACAGATTATATAAAATTTGCAAGGGCCAGAGGTATAGACGAAAAAAGTATAAACTACAAACATGCATTAAAAAATGGACTAATACCTGTAATTACAATTGCGGGTATAAATATTGGAACTTTAATAGCATTTTCAATAATAACCGAAACAGTATTTCAATGGCCAGGAATGGGGTTTTTATTTATTCAAGCTGTTCAGTTTGTAGATATACCAATCATGTCAGCTTACTTAGTATTTATTGCATTCGTTTTTGTTATGATTAATTTTATAGTAGACATTTTATATTATTTTATTGATCCAAGGATAAGAGTTAAAGGAGATGTTGCAAGTGGGTAATAATTTAACAAGTACTTGGGCTAGAATTAAAGATAGCGATATATATCACAGCTTTATTAAATCCCCTACAGCAATTATATCTTCATCAATTTTAATAATAATTTTCTTTTGTTCTTTTTTTGTGGAGCTAGTAACTCCTTATAATCCTTTTGACCCATCCTCATTGTCATTGATGGATGCATTTACTCCACCATCGTGGACGGAAGATGGATTAGCAAAATTTATATTAGGCACAGATGGTCAAGGAAGAGATATGTTAGCAACAATTCTTTATGGTTCAAGAATTTCATTAATTGTAGGTTTTGCAGCAATATTATTTAGTTTAATTCTTGGAGTTAGTTTGGGACTAACTGCTGGTTACTTTGGTGGAAAATATGAAATGATTGTAATGAGATTAACCGATGTACAGTTAACAGTGCCAAGTATTTTAATGGCACTTCTTGTTGATGGCATAGCAAGAGGAATTATTTCTAGAGAGATGCATGATGAGATGGCAATTTATGTTTTAATTTTTGCAATTGGAATCTCCGAGTGGCCTCAATTTGCAAGAGTATCTAGAGCTGCTACTTTAGTTGAAAAAAACAAAGATTATGTTTCAGCTTCTACAATTATTGGCGTTTCAAATTTAATTATTATGTTTAAACACATTCTACCAAATATTTTAAGGCCCGTATTAGTAATAGGAACTATTGGACTTGCTCTAGCTATTATTGCTGAAGCAACTTTAAGTTTTTTAGGAGTTGGTGTTCCACCTACAACTCCATCATTAGGAACATTGATTAGATTGGGCAATGATTTTTTATTTTCTGGCGAATGGTGGATTACATTTTTTCCAGCAATTTTTTTAGTAATATTAGCATTCTCAATTAATTTATTAGGAGATTGGATGAGAGATACTTTAAATCCAAGGTTAAAAAAATGAGCTTTTTAAAAATAAGTAACCTTAGCGTTGATTATAAAATGCGAAAAGAAACTGTTTATGCGGCAAAAAATATAAATATTGAAGTTAATAGAGGGGAAATATTAGGATTAGTTGGAGAGTCAGGCTCAGGAAAAAGCACTATAGCAAATGCAGTAATAAATTTAATTGATGAACCAGGCAAAATTTCAACTGGAACCATTAAGCTAGGAGATTTAGACATTAATAAAGATACAAGCAAGATTCTTAATTATAGAGGAAAAAAAATCGGTTTAATATTTCAAGATCCACAAACTTCTTTAAACCCAATACTAACAATTGGAGAACAATTAATAGAAACTATACAAACCCATATTAATATAAGCAAAGAAGAAGCAAAAAAAAGATCAATAGATTTATTAAAAGAAGTTGGTATTAAAGATGCCGAAAATAGATTTGATAACTATCCACATCAATTCTCAGGAGGTATGAGACAAAGAGTTGTAATCTCGCTTGCTCTTTGCTGCGAACCTGAACTATTAATTGCAGATGAACCTACAACTGCTCTTGATGTATCTATACAATCACAAATTCTTGATTTAATTAAAAAATTAACACGAGAAAGAAATCTTGCAGTAATTTTAATTACACATGACATGGGAGTTATTGCAGAGACAACCAACAGAGTTGCTGTAATGAAAAACGGAAATTTAGTTGAAGTTGGACCAACCAAAGAAGTTTTAACTAAACCTAAAGAAATTTACACTAAAAGTTTAGTTAGCTCAGTTCCACCAACAGATAAAAAAATTACACGATTTATAATTATTGAAAAAGAAAATAAAACTGAAAAAGAAACTAATTTAAAAATTTTAAATCGATGGACTAAAAAAAGACTTACAGAACAAGACTTAGTTCAAGTAAAAAATCTAAGTAAAAGTTTTGATGATAATTTTTTCACCGAAAATTCAAAAAATTCAGTTATCGCAGTAAATGATGTTTCATTTGATATCAAAGAAGGAGAGTCATTTGGATTAGTTGGTGAAAGTGGAAGTGGAAAATCGACAATAGCAAAAATGATTGTAAATTTATATAAACCCTCTTCGGGAGACGTGTTCTTTGATAATGTTTGTATAACTAAAATTAAACGAAATTCAGAAATGATGAATTTTAGAAAACAAATACAAATGATATTTCAAGATCCTTACTCATCTTTAAATGGTAGACTAAAAGTTAAGGATATTGTTTCAGAGCCTATCAAGCTTCATAATCCATCTATTAGCAGAATAGACTTAGATAATTATATTTCAGATCTATTAGAGTCTGTTGAGTTGACACAAAGTTCATCAGAAAGATATCCTCATGAATTTTCTGGAGGTCAACGACAAAGAATATCCATTGCAAGAGCTTTAGCTACACAACCTAGACTTCTAATATGTGATGAACCAACATCAGCATTAGATGTTAGTATTCAAGCACAGATATTAAATCTACTTAAAGATCTTCAAGAACAATTAAACTTAACTATTTTATTTATCAGTCATGATTTACCAGTTGTTCGACAAATGTGTGATAGGATTGGAGTATTAAAAGATGGTAAATTATGTGAAATTTCAAACACTGAAGAATTATTCCATAAGCCGCAGAATGAATACACCAAAGAACTTTTGCACTTAATGCCTAAAATTGAGTCTATTTATAATTAATTAATGCAAGACCTGAAATGGTCGTTAAATAAGAAAAATTTAACTAATTATTTTGCAATCTCTCTTATAGATTGTATTATAGTTTTTCAGAAAAATTAGGTTATGAGCGACAAAGATAGAGTCTTTATATTTGATACTACTATGCGAGATGGTGAGCAATCACCAGGCGCATCTATGAGTTTGGAAGAAAAAATTCAAATAGCAAGAGTGTTTGATGAATTAGGCATTGATATAATAGAAGCTGGTTTCCCAATTGCATCACCTGGAGATTTTGAAGCTGTATCAGAAGTTAGTAAAATTTTAAAAAATTCTATACCAGCAGGACTTTCTAGACATTCAACAAAAGATATTGATAGATGTTACGAAGCATTAAAGCATGCACCAAGATTTCGAATTCATACATTTATATCTACAAGTCCTTTACATATGAAACATAAACTTAATATGTCTCCAGAAGACGTATATGAGTCTATTAAAAAACATGTCACTTATGCAAGAAAATTTACTGATGATGTTGAGTGGTCATGTGAAGATGGAACAAGAACTGACATGGATTATATGTGTAAAACAGTAGAGCTTGCAATTAAAAGTGGAGCAAAAACAATAAATATTCCAGATACAGTCGGTTATACAATTCCATCTGAATTTACAACAATTATTCAAACTTTATTAAATAAAGTTCCAAATATTGATAAAGCAATTCTGTCTACTCATTGTCATAATGATTTAGGCTTAGCAGTTGCAAATTCATTGGCAGGTGTTCAAGCAGGAGCTAGACAAATTGAATGTACAATAAATGGTTTAGGTGAAAGAGCGGGTAATGCAGCATTAGAAGAAGTTGTGATGGCAATAAAAACCAGACCAGATTTAATGCCATATGATACTGGAATTAACACAACACTTTTAAGTAAAGCTTCAAAAATTGTATCAAATGCAACTGGTTTTCCAGTTCAATATAATAAAGCAATAGTTGGTAAAAATGCTTTTGCGCATGAAGCAGGAATTCATCAAGATGGAATGTTAAAGAATAGACAAACTTACGAAATAATGACGCCAGAAAGTGTAGGAGTGAAACAAACATCATTAGTTATGGGTAAACACTCAGGAAGGCATGCATTTAAAGATAAACTAAATAGTCTAGGTTATCCTGATCTTACAGATGATGTTGTGGGAAATGCTTTTGCAAAATTTAAAGTTTTAGCAGATAAGAAAAAACATGTATATGATGAGGATATTATTGCACTGGTTGATGACAGCTTGATTATTGATAATAAAGTTAATGCTATCAGTTTGAAATCTTTAAAAGTATTTGCTGGAACAGGAGAGCCTCAAAAGGCAGATATGACTTTAGATGTGTATGGTGATATAAAACAAGCATCTGAAATAGGAGATGGTCCTGTTGATGCAATATTTAAATGTATAAAAATTCTTTATCCTCATAATGTTAATTTACAACTTTACCAAGTACATGCAGTAACAGAGGGAACTGATGCACAAGCCACAGTGAGTGTAAAAATTGAAGAGAATGGCAAAACTACTGTTGGACAAGCAGCTGATACCGATACATTGGTAGCTTCAGCAAATGCATATATTAATGCACTAAATAAAATGATTATTAAACGAGATAAAACAGCTCCAATGGAGCAAGAAAGTCAGAAAGTAAGAGGGATATAGTGGGTTTATTTGATAGTGTAAAAAAAATTTGGAGCCAAGATATGGCAATTGATCTTGGAACGGCAAACACATTAGTTGTTTTAAAAGGTCAAGGTGTAGTTTTAAACGAACCTTCCGTCGTTGCAATTGTTGATCAGGGTGGAAAAAAAAATGTATTAGCTGTTGGAGATGAAGCAAAAACCATGCTTGGAAGAACACCAGGAAATATTAGTGCGATAAGACCATTAAGAGATGGTGTGATTGCTGATTTCATTGTTACGGAAGAGATGATTAAACACTTTATTAAAAAAGTTCATAAAGGAAGTACATTTGCAAACCCAAGAATTCTAATTTGTGTACCTACTGGCTCAACACCTGTTGAGAGAAAAGCTATACAAGATAGCGCTCTAGCAGCAGGAGCAAGAAGAGTGCAACTAATTGAAGAGCCTATTGCAGCAGCTATTGGGGCTGGACTTCCAATTTCAGAAGCAACTGGGTCAATGGTAGTTGACATAGGTGGAGGTACGAGTGAAATAGCAGTAATGTCTTTAGGTGGATTAGTATATTCAAAATCATTAAGAGTTGCAGGTGACGCAATGGATACAGCAATTATTAATTATATGAGAAAAGAATATAATTTATTAATTGGTGACACAACAGCTGAAAAAATTAAAAAAGAAATGGGTACTGCTATTCCTACAGGAACAAATACATATCCAGTTAAAGGACGAGATCTAAGATCAGGGACTCCTAAAGAGGTTAATATTACTGAGGAAGATACAGCTGAAGCATTAAACGACATAATGAGGGAAATGGTTAATGCAATTAAAGATGCATTAGAAAATACTCCTCCAGAGCTATCAGCAGATTTAGTAGACATGGGTTTAACATTAACAGGTGGTGGAGCATTATTAAAAAATATTGATAAAAGATTTTCAAAAGAAACAGGTTTGCCTGTACATGTAGCTGATGATCCACTTTCGTGTGTTGCTGTTGGAACTGGTAAAGCTTTAGATCAAGAAGAAACCTTCTCTACCATGTTGTCTGAATATTAAAAAAGATGGCTTCAGGCAGAGATGATTTTGTAATAGCCTTTAGATCTGCCTTTTTAAAAAAAAAAGATAAGCAAAGATTCTCATTATTAACCTTAATTATTTTATCAATAGTTGTAATCATTTTAGGGAATCGAGATTTTAAAGTAATTCAAATCATAAAATCTGGAATAAATGAAATTACTTATAGATCTTCATATATGGCATCTATACCTGAAAATAAGATAAAAAAAATTAATACACAAATAAAAGAACATCTAAATTTGTATCAAAAATATAAAAATAACGAAATAGACTTTAAAATTTTAAAAGAAAAAAAATATGTAAATGATTTTTTGAAATTAGAAAATGAAAAACTTAGAAATTTAATTAATGAAAATATTAATAGTGAAGAAGTTCTAGCTAAAGTTTTAATTGATAAAGAAAGTCCCTATTTAAAATCTGTTATTTTAAACAAGGGATCTAAAGATAAAATAAAAATTGGGATGGCAGTAATGGATAGTGTCTATCTTGTTGGCCAGATAATTGAAGTAAATTTCACAAATTCAAGAGCATTACTTTTGTCTGATCTAAACAGTAAAATACCAGTTATTTTACAACCAGAATGGATCCAAGCTGTAGCATCAGGTACAGGAAAAAATTATGGTTTAATTGAATACACTAAAGAAGATCTAAATAAAGAAAGCAGTGAAATGGAAAAGATTGTTTATACCTCAGGTCGTGGTGGTTTATTTAAACCAGGAATCCCGGTTGGTAAAATATCAAAATATTCAAACAATAAAATTATTTTTTTTTCTGATTTTGATCAGCTCGATTATGTTAAAATAGTCTCTTTTAATATTGAAGGTAATAATTAATGTCCTCATTAAATAAAACTTCATTTTATCAAATTTTTTTTTCATATTTTCCAATAATTTTATTATTTTTTTCTGTATTTAACGAAATTGATTTTAATTTTTTAAAAATTGATTATTTTTCTTTTAGTTTTGCACATATCTTAATTTTTTATTGGACTTTAAGAAATCTTAATTATCTTGGATACATTCCAATTTTTTTAGCCGGTATAATAAATGATGTTGTAATAGGAATACCAATGGGTATTAGCAGTTTTTGTTTTTTAATAATTTGTTCAGTCACCGCTTACATAAGATATATAACATTAACTCCAAATTTTATTAAAGACTGGCTATCTTTTTTGTTTACAATTTTATTAATTAATTCAATTCAAGTTATAATTTTGGATCTGATATTTTTAATAGAAATAGATTACCTGAGCTATTTAATTAACACAGGTTTTACATTTATATTTTATCCATTATTTTTTATTATATTTAGATATCTAGATAAAAAAATTATATTACAGAAAGATGATTAAAGAAAACACAAATATCAGAAAAGCAGATGTAATTAATAGACGAATGTTTATAATTTCTGCTGCAAAAATAATTGTATTTGCAGGAATAATTGGTCGTTTATTTTCTTTACAAATTAATGAAAATAAAAAATATCTAACTCTATCAGATAAAAATAGAATTAGAGAATGGAAACTGCCTCCAACACGAGGAAATATAGTTGATTACTTTGGTAATATTATTGCAGGAAACTTAAAAGTTTATCAATTACATATTATTCCTGAACAAGTTGAGAATTTTAATTATTTAATTTCAAGATTAAAAACACTTTTGCAATTAAGCAATAAAAGAATTGATAAAATTATAAAATTAAAAAAAAAATTAAAACCTTGGGATAGTATAATTGTATCTGAAAATTTAAGCTGGAGTGAATTTTTAAAGATAAATAATTATTTATATGATCTTGCTGGTGTAAAACCCGTCATGACTATTTCTAGAAATTACCCTTTTAAGGATGCATATACTCATGTTCTTGGTTATGTGAGCCAACCAAACGAACAAGAAATATTAGATAATGAGACAGTTCAGCAAAGATTTGTTCCTGGTATGAAAATTGGAAAATTAGGATTAGAAAAAACATTAGAAAATCATTTAATTGGAACAAACGCTATTCAGAGATATGAAGTGAATGCTTACGGAAAAAGAATTAATCAACTTGAGCATCAAAAAGGTGAACAGGGTTCAAAAATACGTTTAACAGTAGATACTGAAATACAGAAAGAATGTGGAAAATTACTGGATGGAAAAGCAGGATCTATTAGTATAATGGATGTTTATACTGGAGATATAATTGCGATGTATTCATCTCCATCTTATGATCCAAATTTATTTTTGTTTGGAATAAGTCAAGAGGAATGGCAGTTAATAAGAAACAATCCTTTAAAACCATTGATTAACAAAACTATTTCAGGGCTTTACTCTCCAGGCTCTACAATAAAACCAATCGTTGCTCTCTCAGCTTTAGAAAATAACGTGATTGATACAAAATTTAAAGTTAAGTGCACTGGAAAAATGGAGCTCTATGGACAAACATTTCACTGTTGGAAAGAGAAAGGACATGGTTGGGTTAGTTTAAAGAATGCAATGAAACAATCATGCGATACTTATTTTTATGAGGTTTCAAGGTTGTTAGGTGTTGATAGATTAAATATAACTGCAGAAAAATTTGGTTTAGGAAAAAAAGTTTTAGATCAATATTTTGATAATGAAAAGAAAGGTTTATTTCCTAATACAAAATGGAAAAAAAACAATCTTGGAAAAGGCTGGGTCCTAGGTGAAACCCTAATTACAGGAATAGGTCAAGGATATACCCAAACAACACCGTTACAGTTGTGCATGATGACCGCACAAATTGCAAATGGTGGTTATGCTATAAAACCAAAAATCATTGTAGATAGTAATCCAATATCATATGAAGATGCAAAACAATCAATGAATAGCCAGCTTTTATTTAATTCAGAATCCAAACTGTTAGGGGATAAAAAGTTATTTAAAGATAAAAAAAATATTAAGATTATTCAAGAAGCAATGTTCAGTTCAACTAATGAAAGATTTGGAACATCTTACAAATCAAGAATTGATGACCCTAAATATCAATTTGCAGGAAAAACTGGAACAGCTCAAGTCAAGAGAATTAGTAAAAGAGAAAGAGAATTGGATTTAGAATTAGAACAAATACCCTACAAAGACAGAGATCATGCTTTGTATGTTGCCTATGGTCCCTATATTAATCCAAGATATGCACTGAGTATAATTGTTGAACATGGTGGTTCAGGAAGTAAGACAGCAGCACCAATTGCAAAAAAATTATTTAAATTAATTATTGATAGGCACGATTTAAGAAATAAACAGCCAAATTTTGAGAGGATCAATATATAAATGTTTCAACAAGATAGATTAAATAGTGAGTTAACTTTTATTCAAAAAGTAAAAAAATTAGATTATATTTTAATATTTAGTATTTTTCTATTATCTCTAATTAGTTTATTAGTTATGTATTCAACGGATGGTGGAGAAATTCTTTACCATACTAAAAGTCACTTTGTTAAACTTGTTGTTTTTTTCTTATTGATGTTAGCTATATCTTTTTTTAATATTAAAATTTGGCATTTTTCTTCTTATTATATCTATATCGCTGGTTTAATTTTGTTAATTTGGGTTTCTTTTTATGGAGTTAAAGTTTCTGGATCTCAAAGATGGATTGATTTATATTTTATTGTACTGCAGCCATCAGAATTAATGAAAATTGGAATTATATTATGTTTAGCTAAATATTATCATAGACTAAAACTTGATAATGCTAATTCGTTTCTCAGTATTGTGATATCTTTATCTATTATATTAATCCCACTCATTTTAGTTTTGGCTCAACCTGATCTTGGAACATCAATATTAATAGCTTTAAGTGGATTAATAATATTGTGGTTAGGAGGTGTTAAAGTAAAATATTTTATCTTTTCTTTCATAACTTTTTTGATTTCTTTGCCATTCATTATTTCATTTTTAAAACCTTATCAAAAACTAAGAATTTTAACATTTCTAGATCCTGATAGAGATCCGTTAGGGGCTGGCTATCAAATTATTCAGTCTAAAATTGCAATTGGATCAGGTGGTTTACAGGGTAAGGGTTTCTTAAAAGGTACTCAAAGCTATTTAGATTTTTTACCAGAAAAACACACAGATTTTATATTTACTTTATTTTCAGAAGAGTTTGGTTTTATTGGTTCAATAGTTCTTTTGATAATTTACACAATTATAATTATTAGAATTATAAGAATTGGAGCTATTTCAAGAAGCAACTTTGCTAAGTTATTTTGTTTTGGTTTTGCATTTGCAATTTTTATTTATATTGTTGTTAATTTAGCTATGGTACTTGGTTTATTGCCAATAGTTGGTTCACCACTACCAATAATGTCTTATGGGGGTTCATCTATGTTGGCTACAATGATTGGATTTGGGATTGTAATGAGCGCTAAAATTAATCATAAACAAATGATTGCTTAGTCGTTTTAGATTTATTTTTGTATAATTTGTCACTCTCAAATTATTATTTTTAAATGTATAAGAATTTGATGAATAATAATACAAAGGTAGGAATAATAGGTGCTGGAATTCAAGGTATATCAAATGCATTATTTTTACAAAAAAAAGGTTTTCAAGTAACTATATTTGATCGTGATAATCCTGGAAGTCAAGTAGCATCCTATGGTAATGCAGGACATTTCTCTCCTTATGCTTCGCTTTCTTTAAATAGAACCGATGTTTTAGCAGATGTACCAGCAATGCTTTTAAATTCTACAGGCCCATTAGCTTTAAAATGGAATTACGTACCAAAAATGATTCCTTGGTTCATAAAATTTATAATGAATACAACTAAAAATAAAATGATGCATACAGCAAAAAATATGCATCAAATTTTAGATTTGGCCTTGCCTGCATACGACGAGTTGTTTGACGAAATAGACTTAGATGGTTTAGTTGAAAATAAAGGAATTCTTTATATTTGGAATGATAAAGATTTAAAAAGTAGAGAGCTAGAAATAAGAGTTAGAGAAGAACTTGGAGTCAAGCAGCAATTGGTAAATAAAGTAGAAATTCATGATCTTGAACCACATATTAAACCTTTTTATCATGGCGGTGTTTATTATCCATACGCACGGCATGCACGTAATCCAAGAAAAATTCTTTTAAAATTATTTGATTTATTTTTAAAAAAAGGTGGAAAATTTAATAAAGTAAATATTAAAGATATTAATTTTGATGATGAAAAACCAATTTTTAAAACTGAAAAACAAAACTATATTTTTGATAAAGCTGTTATTGCTTGTGGAGCTTTTTCTAAAAGATTAACAGATAATCTAGGGGAAAAAATACCTTTAGATACTGAACGTGGATACCATGTTCATTTCAAAAATTGTGACCATTTATTAACTAGACCAGTAATATTTTCTAATCGTGGATTTGGAATAACACCCATGGAACAAGGATTAAGAGTTGTTGGAACAGTAGAATTTGGTGGTTTAGATAACCCATTGTCTAAATCTAGAATTAAGAATTTGATAACCAATGCAAAATATATGCTTGGCGATTTACCACAACATGAAGATGAATGGTTAGGTTTTAGACCTTCTTTGCCTGATTTTTTACCCGTTATGGGACCATCAAAAAATCATAAGAATGTTTTTTACTGTTTCGGACATCATCATTTGGGATGGACTTTAGGCCCAATATCTGGAAAGATAATTTCTGGAATGATAGCTAAAGAAAATACAAATTTAAATTTAGAACCATATAGCTCATTAAGATTTAATTAAGTGAGAAAACAATCTAATTTTCTTGCGTATATTTTTTTATTGTTAACCGTAACATTTTGGGCAGGTAACTTTGTAGTTGGAAAATTTGCTAGTTTATATGAGGTTCCGCCTTTTTCGCTTAATTTTTATCGATGGCTTTTTGCATGGTTAATTTTAGCGCCGTTTACTTTTCCTGAAATTATAAAAAAAAAAGAATACATAATAAAAAATTACAAACTTTTTATAATTTTAGGAGTAACAAGTATTACGATATTTAATTCTATTGTTTATTATTCATTAAATTTTACTCAAGTAATAAGTGGAGTACTAATGATATCAACAATTCCTGTAATGATTATGTTTTTTTCCTCTATTTTAAAAATTGAAAAAACGAATTTGTTTCAAATTATCGGAGTAATACTCTCTTTTACCGGGGTAATTGTAATTATTACAAAAGCTAATTTTCAGGTTCTAAGAAATTTAAACTTTAATAAAGGTGATCTCACTATGGTTGTAGCAATGTTTTCTTGGGCTTTATATTCAACTTTATTAAAAAGACAAAAATATGAAATATCTCAAATAAGTTTACTACAGGTAGTGATTTCTTTTGGTCTAATTTTTCTAATTCCAATATATTTTATAGAATATCAGATTGGTTTTAGAATAAATCTTAATGCACCATTTATTTTAATTTTGTCATACGTTGTTTTGTTACCTGGTTTAGCATCATTTTTATTATGGATTAAGGGTATATCAATGATTGGAGCAAATCGTTCTGGGGTTTTTTTACATTTAATGCCAATATTAAGTGCTATTATGGCAATAATTATATTTAATGAAAAATTTATGTTTTATCATTTTTTAGGTGCATGTTTTATAATTTCAGGAATTTTATTATCAAACAAAAAAGGTAAAAATGCTTAAAGTTGCTATATTAGATGATTACCAAAATGTTTCACATCAATTGTTAGATTTGAAAAAACTATCTGGAAAATATGAGTTTAAGATATTTAGCGAACCCTTTTTAGATGATGCTGATGCAATTGAGCAGTTATCAGAATTTGAAGCATTATTAATTATGAGAGAGAGAACTCCAATATCAAAAAATTTGATAGATAATCTTAATGATTTAAAATTCATAATTACAAGTGGAATGAGGAATAAATCTATTGATCTAGATGCTGCAAAAAAAAGAAAAATAATTGTTTGTGGAACAGAAATTAATACCAATCCAACACCTGAGTTGACTTGGGCTTTAATATTAGGTTTGGCTAGAAATTTTAAAGAGGAATTTGATAATATGTATCAAGGTTATTGGCAAACAACTATTGGAGTGGAATTAAAAGGTAAAATTTTAGGATTGATTGGTTTAGGTAGAGTAGGTTCCCAAGTTGCAAAAATTGGAAAAGCATTTGGAATGGAGGTTATGGCATGGAGTGAAAATTTAAATTTAGATAATTGTAAAAAGCTCGAAGTTCTTCCTTGTAGTAAGGAAGATTTAATAAAAAATTCTGATTTTTTGTCAATTCATGTTCAAGGAGGTGAAAGATATAAAGATTGTATTACTTTAAAAGAATTAGATAAAATGAAAAAAACATCTTTTTTAATTAACACTTCGAGAGGCCCAATAATCAATGAAGACGATTTAATAATTGCACTATCAACAAATGTTATTGCTGGCGCGGGTCTTGATGTTTTTGGAAAAGAACCTTTACCTGAAAATAATAAGCTCAGATTTTTACCAAATGCATTATTAACTCCACATATCGGTTATGTAACAGCTGAAAATTATGCTATTTTTTATAATCAAATGATTGAAAATCTTGAAGCTTGTGTAGATAATAAGCCAATAAGACTTTTAGAATAGTTTATGACAAAAGAAATTAATCCTAATCTTACTGAGCAACAAAAATTAGTTTTATTTAAAGAACAAACAGAGCCTCCTGGTACAAGTGAGCTGAATCATGAAAAGAGAGAAGGAAGTTTTCATTGCGCAAATTGTGGTGAAAAATTATTTGATTCAAAATCAAAATATGAAAGTGGATCAGGTTGGCCGTCATTTTATGAATCTCTTCCAGATGTTTTTGAAACAAAAACGGATTATTTAATAGGTTATGCAAGAACTGAATATCACTGCAAAAAATGTGGAGCTCATCATGGTCATATATTTGATGATGGGCCAAATCCTAGTGGTAAAAGATATTGCAATAATGGTATATGCTTAGATTTTAAACCTAAAAAAAAATAATGAAAAAAAAAATTTTATCTGCCCATAACGAGGCTATATATCATTTAATTAATTTTAGAATAAGCCAGTTTACCTTGTCCCAAAAATTACTTAAAATGGATTACTTGTCATTTATGATTTGTAGTGTGGTTGGAACTCATATTCTTTATAAAAATTTGTTAAAAAATAAAAATGTTGATTGGGATGAACATTGGAAAATAATTAGAACTGAGTCAGAAAACACAATTAAAAACAAAAAAAAACTTTCTATATTTGCAATATCAGAGACTTTAAAAATTCCAAAAGAATCTGTTAGACGTAAACTTTTAAAACTTGTTGAACGAAAGATTTTAAATCATTCAACATCATTTGGAGTAGTGCCAGGTATTAATATGGCAGATGTAATTAAACCTTTTGCAAAAAAAGAAATTATACAATTGTCTGGCTTTTTAAAAGCACTTAAAAAACATAAGGCTTTAGATCAGGTAATCGAGATAAAAGAAAAAGATTTAGAATAAGTTATTTTAATAAATCTTGGAGTTTGTTTTCTTTTTCAAGAGCTCTTGCTTCATCATAGCCACCAATGTGTTGATCATCAAAAAATATTTGTGGAATAGTTCTTTTACCATTTGATTTTTTAATCATCTCATCCATTGCTCCTTCAACTATTGAAATATCTATTTCTTTATATGTTGCATTATTTCTGGTTAATAATCTTTTCGCAGCATCACAATAATTGCAACGTGGTCCTGTATAAATAGTTATTGATTTCATATCTTATAAATAATCATTCTTTTTAATTTTACTAGCTATTTCTTTACGAGAATATTCAAATTTTTTTCTATGTTTAATACTTTTTTGATTAACTCTTTTTCTCCATAATCTAAAAGAAGAAGGTTTCAAAGATCTTCGCATAATTTTGATAACTTCAGATTCAGTTTTACCAGTTTTTTTTTCTATTTCCTCAAAAGTTATTCTGTCTGCCCAAGCTGCCCAAATAACCCAGTCCGGGTCATTTACGTTAGGCTCAGGTTTCTTGACTTTAGTGATTGGGGTGTGACCTTTTTTTTTCATAAATCCTTTATATTTAAAAAAAATGATTAATGCATTTTTTTATGACTATGATATATATGTTTGAAGATAGTCCATTTTAGCCATCTTTAGCTCCCGGTTTTTTTGGACTATCCAACCTTTAAGATGTTCCCCTTAAATTATTTACTTTTTTTACAAATAATTTTGTTTCTTTTTATAACACCCGGTACTCCAAGAATTGTAATTATTTCTTATTCCATGAATTATGGAGTTCAAAAATGTATTTGGACAGCTTTAGGAGACGTTACTGCAAATATTATTCAAGCAACTTTAGTAATTTTTGTAATAGGCTCTTTTTTTTCTGATAATTCAAATTTTTTAAATATATTTAAGTGGATTGGTGTAATTTATCTTTTGTATTTAGCTTACGATATTTATAACTCAAGACCAAAAGATATTAATTCAAGTAATGTTTTATCAAAAAGTTTTTTTTCTTTTTTTAAAGATGGATTTTTAGTTGCAGGCACAAGTCCAAAGGCTTGGATGTTTTTTCCTTTAATATTTCCACAGTTTATTGATTTCAATTCAAATTATGTAGTTCAATTCTTAGTTTTGATTACAACATATGTTGTTTTAGATTTTTTATCTTTGATCGCTTATGCAATTTTAGCAAGGAAGTTGATTGTATGGATTAAAGCTAATCCGAGAGTAATTAATACAATTTCAGCGAGTGTTTTAATAATCATTGCAATTATAATTGTATTTATTCAACGATATTAGTAAGCATTACTGCCACTTAATGCCACTTGCAAAGTAAGTAATTTCTTTATTTAATTGATCATTAATTAATTAATAACAATAGGAAATAAAATGAAAATAACAAAAATAATATTAAGTTTTGTTTCTGCATTAGCAATTTTATTATCTTCATCAGTTACATCTTTTGCAAAAGTTGTGGGTGATAAGATAATTTTAGGATCTGCTATTTCACTAACTGGTAAATACTCTTCAAATGGTGTTCATACTCAAAATGGTTACAACATGGCTGTTGATAGAATTAATAGCATGGGTGGAGTTAAAGTTGGTGGAAAAACTTATAAGTTTGAAATCATTTATTATGATGATGAGTCGAACCCAAAAAGAGCAGCACAGCTTGCAGAAAGATTAATCTCACAAGATGGTGTTCAGTTTATGCTAGGCCCATATAGCTCAGGATTAACCAAAGCAATTGCACCAGTAACTGAAAAATACGGTGTGCCAATGGTTGAGGCTAATGGTGCTTCTAGATCTTTGTTTACTAAAGGTTACAAATATCTATTTGCAGTTTTAGCTCCAGCTAATTTATATCTAGATGTTGCAATTAGAACAGCAGTTGAGTTAAATGGTGGTAAGGGTGTAAGAATTGCCCAAGCATTTGAACAAGATGCTTTTTCACAAGACGTTAGATTAGGTATTTTAGATGCAGCTAAGGAAACTGGATCTGAAATCATAATCGATGATAAACTACCAAAAGAACTTAATGATATGGCTGCTACATTAGTTAAAGTTAAACAAATGAAGCCAGATGTTTTAGTTGTATCGGGTCATACAAAAGGAGCTTTAACAGCTATTAGACAAATTGCTGAAATGAAAGTAGATGTTCCAATGTTGGCAATGACACACTGTGATGCTGCGAAATTATCAAAACAACATGGTAAAAATTCACAGTATGCTCTTTGTGCTTCTCAATGGCATAAAACATTAACATATAAAGATGATTTCTTTAAAGATGGAATGACTTATGCGGCAGACTTTACAAATGAGTTTGGATATGATCCGCCATACCAAGCAGCTGAGTCTTCAGCAGCATTATTAGTTTTTAAAGATGCTTTTGAAAGAGCTAATTCTTTTGATCAAAAGAAAGTAAGAGATGCTCTAGCAGCAACTAACATGCAAACATTTTATGGAAATATTAAGTTTGCACCGGGAGGTCAGAACGTTGACAAACCGATGGTACTTTTCCAAGTGATGTGTGATGGTGCTGGTAAATGTGAAAACAAAGTTGTGGCTCCACTTAAGTGGGCTTCAGCTGAGTTAATACATCCAGTTCCTAAGTGGTCTGAAAGATAATATCAAATATGTAAAATGCTCCCTAGTAATAGGGGGCATTTTTATATAAAAAGTTTCAAAATTATATAGAAAGTTTCAATAATATATGGACTTCATGGTTTTTCAATATCCAATGATAAGCGTCCAAGCTTGTTTGGACGGAATATTATTAGGTATTTTGTTTGCATTGATTGCCTACGGAATGGCTCTGCAATGGGGAGTAATGAATATCATAAATATTGCTCAAGGTGATTTAGTTATTCTTGGTGGATATATTGCATATTTTATGTATTTATATGGAATTCATCCCGCTTGGGGTGTAATCGTTGCACCAATCATAATGTATTTTGTAGGAGTTGGACTTTATAAATTAGTGATCAATAAAGTAGTTGATAGAGATTTATTCATCTCAATTCTTGCAACATTTGGAATAAGTATTCTTTTTATGCAACTAATGAATTTTGCATTTGGTGCAGATGTTGTTTTAGCTAATTCAGGTTATGGAACAACTTTTTTATTTGATAGTGCAGTAGTTTTACCAAACTCAAAAATATTTTCTGCATTCATAAGTATTTTATTCGCAATTTGTTTAGTAATTTATATGAAAAAATCAAAGCTAGGTCGTGCAATTAGAGCAACCGCACAGAATGCAAGAGCAGCAAAGATTTTAGGTGTAGATACAGAGAAAGTTTATGCAGCTACATTTGGTATTAACGCAGCTCTTTGTGGTGTAGCAGGTGCATTAATATCTATAACGTTTACAATTCATCCTTACATGGGATTACCTTATACAATTAGGTCTTTTATGATCGTTATTGTAGCAGGATTAGGAAATTTGCCTGGAGTAGCATTATCTGGAATGGGACTAGGAGTTTTTGAGGAATTTGCTGATTATATTTTAGGAACAGAATTTAGAATTGGAGCTGTATTTTTATTATTAGTTTTAATTTTAGTTTACAGAAGATTTAAACTATCAAGAAAAAGAGAATATTTAAAATAGATGAACAAAAATTTAATTTTATATGCTGCAATATTGTTTTTTGGAATAACAGCACCATTTATTTTTCCAGCATTTAAAGTTCAATTATCAATACTTTGCATTTTAATTGTACTAGCTTTAACTTGGAATATTCAAGGTGGGGAGATGGGCTATAACACCTTTGGAAATATATTGTTTTATGGTTTGGGGATGTATTTATGTGCCTCGGTTCAAGTAGGAATGTTCTTCCCTTTAGCAGAATGGACAGAGAGTGGCGGAGAAAAAACTTTTGTACATACTCCAGCTCAGTTTTTTCAAGGTATGGCAGTTGGACTTGTGGTAGCTGCAGTGATACCAACTATAGTTGCAGGATTGATCGGTTATGCAATTTTAGGATTAAGGGGGCATTATTTTGCGATTTGTACATTAGGTTTGGGAGTTGCGGCTGGAGAGATATCTGGAGGTATAGAAATTATTGGAGCAGGACAAGGTTTTACCACACCACCATTTCCTGACGTTGGTGGTTTAGAATCAAGAGGAGAATTTTTCTACTTTTTAAGTTTTGGAGTTCTCGTATTAACATTCATTGCTGTTAGAGCAATTTATTCTACTAGATTTAAATTAATTCTAAATGCAATTAGAGATAATGAAGACAAAGCTGAAGCAATGGGAATTCAAACTATGAAATATAAAATCATTGGTTGGATGATATCAGCTTTCTTTTGTGGATTAGCTGGTGGAATTATGGGTGGTTTAGTCGGATACATAGACTCCACTGATGTGGCTTTTGATGGAAGAGAAATGGGAGTGTTCATGGTATTGATGGCTATCTTAGGAGGTAAAGGAACTTTGTGGGGACCTGTCATTGGAGCAACGGTTTTTCATATTTTTAAAGAAGGTTTTTGGACATTTTTTTTAGGATGGCAATACGTTGCGCTAGGAGTTCTTATTGTAGTAATAGTAATTTATTTCCCTGAAGGAATAATGGGATGGTTGAGAGAAAAATTTCCAGAAAGATTTGGTGAAACAATAGATGAAAAAGATCGAAAAGCACAGGTTGAATTGAAATGAGTATTTTAGAAGTAAGCAATGTGAGCAAATCATTTGGCGGGGTAAAAGCAAATGTTGATATTTCAATGAATGTTGAAAAAGGAAAAATTGTTGGCTTAATTGGACCCAATGGATCAGGCAAAACTACTTTATTTAATTCTATTGTTGGAACTTATCCAATAGATAATGGTTCAATTAAGTTTAATGGCAAAGAAGTATCTGAGTTACCAGTACCGATTATTGCAAAACTTG
>CACEKT010000003.1 GCA_902560225.1 uncultured Pelagibacteraceae bacterium | reverse complement strand
TTTATTGTTTGTAACTTTAAAGTTTAAGTAAGTCTCTACAATAAAATCTGAATAATAGTCTAAACCTCTAACTATTGTAAAGTTAGTTTTAACTTTACCTAAATTATATCCATATCCAACCACTTCGAATACATCTTCTAATTCTTTTATTCCTTCTTGAGATAAAGGATTTTTTAAAGTTTCTTTTAATTCTTTTAGATCTTTTATTTTTAAGAAATTCAATATTTGTGCTACTTGAGCATCATTTAAATCAGCACCTTTTGTAATAGCACCACTTTGATCTTTTCTTTCTTTTTTAAGTAAATCTTCAACTCCTTTTAAACCAAATCCTGGTTTATATAATTTATCAATTGCTCTAATAACTTTAATTTGCTTATCTTTAGAAATTTTTAATTTATCAATTAACCCTTGAACAATTTTTCTATTACTTACATTAATTATAAATTCATCTTTTTTTAAACCTAAATCTAATAATGTGCTTGATATTAAATTACAAAGTTCAGCATTAGCTTGAGCAGGATTTACATTTCCAACAATATCAAAGTCTGCTTGCATAAACTCTCGATATCTTCCATTTCCAGCTTTTTCGTTTCTAAAAACATTTTGAATAGCATAACGTTTAAATATTGATGGAAGTTGTTGATTATTTTGAGCAACAAATCTTGCTAACGGACTTGATAAATCATATCGAAGAGTAATATTTTTCTCTCCATCTTGAAATGAGAATACATCTGACATAGGATTAGCCTTGTCTTCTGCAAGAAAAGATCCAATATTTTCACTTATTTCAAACGAAGGGGTTTCAAGAGCTTCAGCTCCAAATTTAATAAAATTTCTCTCAATAGTTTTTAATAGCTTTTTCTTGAGAAGAATTTTTTTATCCCAACGATCTTCAAATCCAGGAGGTAATCCAGGAACTAATTTATTTTCTTTTTTCATTTTTTTGGTACCCGGGCTGAGAATCGAACTCAAACTTAAAGTTCCACAAACTTTCGTGCTAACCGTTACACCACCCAGGCATTCCTTGTTTTTATATTATTTTTGTATGGATTTAAAATTATATTATAAATAAATAGCCTACAGGCTATGGAAACTAACTCTATGAGTACTTCTTGAGGTCTCTCTAAATGTAATATTTATAATCATGAAAGCCTTTTAGACAAAAATTATAATAATTCAAGTTTTAAATAAAAAAAAAGGACGTATTTCTATTATAATAGATACAACGTCCTTTAAAATATTTTATAATAATTATTTAGCTATCTTTCTTTGAAACCAAATTTACTGCAGATGGACCCTTAGGACCATCTTCTAAAGTAAACTCCAATGCATCTCCTTCATTTAAATATCTCATACCTGCAGCTTTAACTGCGCTAGCATGCACAAATGCATCTTTTTCCTTATCATCTCTTTCGATAAATCCATATCCCTTTTTTGAATTGTACCATTTAATTTTTCCAGTTAGTGTGCTCATCTTATTTCTTAGTCCTCATGTTGTTTATTATTTTATAAAGCTAATTGGATTTTTTAATAATTTCAAGATGAAAATTAATGGTGGTGCCTCGGGAAGGATTCGCACCTCCGACACAAGCCTTTTCAGGGCTCTGCTCTACTCCTGAGCTACCGAGGCAAAATTTAACCTCTAAAGATTATTCTGCCTTTTGTAAGGTCATAAGGTGTCATTTCTACTGTAACATTATCACCTTGTAACACTCTAATTCTATTTTTTCTCAACTTACCCGCTGTATGAGCTGTAACTATATGACCGTTTTCTAATTTAACTCTAAACATTGCATTAGGAAGTAAATCCATTACTTTTCCTTTGAATTCCAGTAAGTCTTGTTTTGACAAATTTATTTTCTCCTTATTCTTTTTTTTACAGATTGAGCATGTCCTATTAACCCCTCGTAATTTGCAAGTGTTATAACTGATGGTCCAAGACTTTCAATACCCTTTTTAGATAAGTTTATGTAGGAAATACGTTTATAAAATTCATTAACACTAATTCCACTAGAATATTTAGCAGAACCATTGGTGGGTAGTACATGATTTGAACCAATGTTATAGTCTGTCATTGCCATTACAGCATATTTTCCATAACAAATAGATCCTGAGTTTTTAATTTTTGCAATAAATGATTTATAATTTTTAACGTTAAGCTCTAAGTGTTCAGGTGCTATTCGATTCACAACTTCAACTATTTTTTTATCAGAACTAATATGCATTAAAATTCCATTAATCTTTAAACTCTTTTTAGCAATTGATGATCTTGGTATTTCTTTTAATTGCTTTGATATTTCAATTTTTACTTTTTCAATTAATTTTTTTTCTTTAGATATTAGTATGCACTGAGCAAGGTTATCATGCTCTGCTTGACCAATAAGGTCACTTGCAACCCATTCTGGATTTGAAAATTTATCGCAAACAATAGTAACTTCTGATGGACCTGCAGTCATTCCTTCAATTCCAACATCACCAAAAACTTCTTTTTTAGCGGCTGCGACATAGCTATTACCTGGACCAACTATTTTATTTACTTTTTTAATTTTCTTAGTCCCGTAAGCAGCTGCTGCAATAGCTGATGGACCACCAATTGAATAAATTTCTTTAATTTTACATTTTCGAGCTGCGTATAAAACTGCAGGATTTTGTTTTCCTTTAAAACCTGGATTAATCATTATGACTCTTTTAACACCCGCGACAACTGCAGGAATAGCATTCATCAAAACACTTGATGGATATGAAACTGAAGAACCAGGCACATAAATTGCAACTGACTCTATAGGTATATATTTATACTCTAGTTTATTATTTAAATTATCTATGTATGAAATGTTCTTAAATTTTTGAAAAGAATGAAATCTATAAATTCTTTTATATGCAATATCAATTGCTTTTTTAATTTTTTTGTTGAGAGACTTTATTGATTTCGAAATTTGCTTTGAGGTTGGAACAATAATATTATTTTGATTAAACTTTTTTTCATATTTCAAAAGAGCTTTATCTCTATTTTTCTTAACATCTTTGATAATACTGGTAACCGAGACAGAGTTAGATTGAACTTTGTTCTTTCTTTGATAAAGCAGCTTATCTAATATCTTATCAAAATTTTGATTATTACTATTTAATATTTTCATTAATCTTTAATTTCGTTTTGATCCTCTAGTCTTACTTCAATTGTTTCTGTAGTCAAAGCAATGTGAGCATTATTGTTAAAAATTAAGTTAATTTCATAATCATCTTTATTTTTTAAATAATCTATAGCTATCAATTCTAAAGCTAAATCATTATTTTTTTGATCAATATTTTTTGACTTAACTTTATCAACAAAATCAAACCTACAAATACTATTTATTTTTTTATCTTCTTGATCTGTCTCAATTTTAGTCCGTTCAACTGATATTAAAAAAACTTTATTTGACGCAAGATATTTGATGTCGGACACTTTTACTTTTCCACCTGCTGTGTAAGCAGAAATCATTTGTAAACCATCATTATCAGTTGCTATAATTTTCGCTAAATATTTTTTATCCATTACTTTAATCTTCTAATCTTCGCTCCAACTTTTTTTAATTTCTTTTCTATATCCTCATATCCGCGGTCTAAATGATAAATTCTATTGATTACTGATTTTCCTTTTGCAGTAAGTGCTGCAAGAATTAATGATACGGACGCTCTTAAATCAGTTGCCATTAATTCAGCTCCTGTAAAACTAATATTTCCTTTTACCACTGCCTTATTACCATTAGTTGAAATTTGAGCACCCATACGATTTAATTCGGCTACATGCATAAATCTATTCTCAAAAATATCTTCTTTGATTAGAGATTTATTATTTCCTTTACATAAAAGAACCATAATCTGAGCTTGTAAATCAGTCGGGAACCCAGGATAAGGAGCGGTCTTAATATTCATGCTTTTAATTTTTTTATTACCAATAATATGAACTTGATTTCTTTTAACTCTAATTTTTGCTCCTATTTTTTTTAAGATATTAATCTCAGTCTTAATAATACTTGGAATTAAGTTGTTAATCTTTAAATTTCCTTCAGTTACAGCTGCTGCAACTAAATAAGTGCCAGCTTCAATTCTATCAAACATAACTGAATAAGTTGTTTCTTTTGTTTCTTTAACACCATCAATTTTTATTTTACGTTTTGCAATCCATTTTATACTGCAACCCATACTAATTAAAAAATTTACAAGATCTTTAATTTCAGGTTCAATGGCACAATTACTTAAAACAGTCGTACCTTTTGCTTGACTTGCAGCAATAATTAAATTTTCAGTAGCACCAACTGAAATTTTTGGGAAACTAATTTTCGATCCTATTAAACCTTTTGGTGCACTTGCATGAACGTAGCCCTGAACAATTTTATACTTTACTCCTAGTTTTGATAGGGCTTTTAAATGAATATCTATTGGTCTTGTTCCTATTGCACAACCGCCTGGTAATGAAACTTTAGCATTACCAAACTTTGCGAGCAGAGGTCCAAGGACTAAAATCCCTGCACGCATAGTTTTTACTAGAGCATATGATGCAAAATTTTTTTTTTGTTTAAAATTGTTAATAATTAGTTTTTTATTATAGAAGTTTGTTTTTGAGCCCAATGATTGTAATAAGTTAATCATGGTATGGATATCTTTAACATTAGGTAAATTTTTTAAACAAACTTTTTTATTAGATAGCAAAGTTGCTGCTAAAATAGGAAGTGAGGCATTTTTAGAACCTGATATATTTATATGACCATTGAGCTTATTAGCTCCAAAGACTTCTAGTTTTTTCATTACTAAACTTTGGGTAACGTTACCCCAGTTTGACCCATATACTTTCCATTTCTATCAGCATAAGTAACTTCTGGTTTTTCATTTCCCTTTAAGAAAATAAATTGAGCAACACCCTCATTAGCATAAATTTTTGCAGGTAATGGTGTTGTATTAGAAAATTCTAATGTTACATAACCTTCCCACCCTGGCTCCAAAGGAGTGACATTAACAATAATTCCGCATCTAGCATATGTAGATTTTCCAAGACAAATAACCAGAACATCGCTTGGAATTTTAAATTTTTCAACAGTTCTAGCCAACACAAATGAGTTCGGTGGAATAATACACTCATCTAGATTTTTTGTTACAAAGTTTGTAGGTTTAAAATTTTTTGGATCAACTATTTCTGAATTTACATTAGTAAATATTTTAAATTCATTAGATACTCTAGCATCATATCCGAATGAAGATAGACCATATGATATGCTGTCACCTCTAACTTGTTTTTCTTCAAAAGGGGAAATCATCTCATGTTCTTTAGACATTTTTCTTATCCATTTATCTGAAAGAACTGACATTATTTAGTTTTCTTTTTTGCTTTCTTTTGAAAAAGTTTTCTTTTCTTTAAATTTTTCTTAAGAGCTAAGCTCAAACGCTCATTTTTATCTTTTGAGTTCATTCTTTATCTGGATTAGTAAGAAAATCTAAAGTGATCGGTTTAGAAGTATCTAAAGTTTTTTGTTTGACCTCACCCACTACTTGACCATCTTTAGCTAAACGCTTAGCTTTTTTTTCAGCGAGCTTCTTTTCTCTTTTAGCCTGCTTTTCCATAAGCTTATTGCCTTTTGTAGATTTGTAATCGTAATGAATTCCCATAAAATTTCCTCTTGTAGATATAAATCAAATTCTGCAAAAAATTAAGGCAATATTTTGAAAAAAATGCTTTATTATCAATAAAATACAAATTGTTTATAAGCTCCTATAGATAAATGGTATATCAAGTCATTGGTAATGACTAATTCCCTGGTCAGTACAGGGTGGGAGCACCAAAATTAATTTTTATAAAAAAATTTTCTTAAAATAATTGTAGTCAATATTAAACCAAAAAAAGCTAAAATCGGGATGTATATATCTTGAGAAAAAATTATATCAGTTATTAATGGAAATTCTGAATTTTGATCAATTATTTTTTCTAAACCACTACCAATAGAAACAACTAAAAAGATTTGAGGAACTATGCCTATTAATGTAGCAAAGAAAAAATTATTTACCTTTACATTAAAAATAGTTGGTAAAAGGCAACTCAATTGCCAAGGTAGTCCTCCTATAAAACGATATATTAATAAATAAATAAACTCTGATTTTTTAAATTTGATCTCAAGATTTTTGTATTTATTTAAAAATTTTTCTTTAACTAAATCTTTTAAAAAATAATTACCAAATAAATACAAAAAAGTAGCACCAATACTTAGTCCAAAAGTAACAATTAAAGTTCCTATCCATTTTCCAAAAATAAATCCACCAATTATTGCTACAGGAGATCCAAATCCTAAAAAAGGGAAAACCCAAAGTATTGATAAAAATAAAAAAATTATTGATATAAAAATTAAATTAGAATTTTTAAGTTCAAAAAAATACGATCTATTTGATTTGATAAAATCATAAGATGTAATCTCTTGAAAGCTAAACTTTGAAAGAAAAAAATATAGAAATAGACAAACTAATATTAAATAAGATATCCCTATATATATTTTAATTTTTTTAGTTTTTTCCATGAAATCATATGGTATTTATAAAATCTTCTATTTGCTATTTATATATTTAATTACTATAAAGAGCGAAATTTAATAAAAAATAACCACATTTATGAAACGAACATATCAGCCATCTAACGTAAAAAGAGCCAGAAAGCATGGCTTTAGATCAAAAATGAAAACTAAGGGTGGGCAAAAACTTTTAGCTAGAAGAAGGGCAAGAGGAAGAAAATCGTTAACAGTTTCTGTTTAAGTAAATGAAAAGCAAAATACTTGCTCTTTCAAAAAGTGAAGAATTCAAAAGTTTACTAAAACAAAATAAAATTTCTAATAAATACGTTACTTTTTTTTTTGGATATTTGGCGAAAAAAGATAATAAAAAACTTAATATAAGTTTTGTTACTAAAAAAAAAATTGGAAATGCAGTTAAAAGAAATAAAATTAAAAGAAGATTGAGAAATATATTGAATGAAGCAGTTAAAAAAATATCAATAAAATTCAAATATTCATATCTTGTTATTGCTAAGCCAACTATGCTAAACAATGAATACAAAATTATAAAAGAAACACTATTTCAGGATTTAAAAAAAATAAAATAATGAATATTTTCACTAAAATTTTAATAAAATTAATTAAAGGTTATAAATTTTTTATTAGTCCTTTCCTTGGTCAATCTTGTAGATATTTACCAACATGCTCAGAATATAGTATTGAATCTTTAAAAACATTTGGTTTAGCTAAAGGAACTTTTCTGAGCCTAAAAAGAATTTTATCATGCCACCCAATTAAATTTTTAGGAGGTGGTGAAGGATTTGATCCAGTAAAAAAAGAAATGAAAGTTAAAAAATAATGGATACCCGAAATGTTATTGCTGCAATATCTTTATCAGCAGCTGTTATAATCTTATACAGCTTGTATTTTGCTCCACCACCTATAACAAAAGAAAATTTATCAGAGAAGAATAAAATTGAACAAAGTAGTGATGCACCAACTTTAGATGAAAAAGAAAATACAGCTGAAATTTCAAGGGAAGAAGCTTTAAATCAAAGTGAAAGAGTTCAATTTGAGAATCAAAATATAATAGGTTCTATATCCTTAGAGGGTGCTGTGATCGATGACCTAACTTTTAAAGAATATAATGTAGCTTTAGATAGTGATGAGAAAGTTAAGCTTTTAGCACCAAGAAATACTAAAAATGGATACTTAATAGAAAGTGGATTTATAACTACTGATAAAAATATTGATATTCCAAATTCAAATTCAGTTTGGTCTATATTAGGAAATAATAAATTAACAAACCAATCACCTGTTAAATTATCATGGACTAATGATCAAGGTATTACTTTTGAAAAAGAAATAGCATTAGATAATAAATTTTTATTTACAATAAATCAAAGAGTAATCAACTCAACAAATAATGAGTATGATTTTTATTCTTATGGACAAATTATTAGAAAAGAAATCCCTGATATATCAAATTTTTATATCCTCCACGAAGGTCTTTTAGCAACATTAGATGATGAACTAATTGAAGAAGACTATGATGATATTCAAGATGAAAAATTTTCAAGAACCTCAAAAAAAGGTTGGCTTGGTATTTCTGATAAATTTTGGATAACGTCCTTGATACCCCCAAGTGGTAAAGAGTTTAAGACTACATTTGACTATAAAGATAAATTCCGTGCCAATTTTGTTGGGACTGAACCCATAGAGCTAGGAGCAAACTCAAGTATCGAAGATAAATTACAAGTGATTGTGGCAGCAAAAAGAGTGGATGTAATTGATGGATATGCTGAATCATTGAAAATAGATAAATTTGATTTAGCAATTGATTGGGGATTTTTATACTTTATTACAAAACCATTATTTTATGGTATCGACTATTTCTTCAAATTATTAGGTAACTATGGTCTTGCAATTATTGCAATAACGATTTGTATTAGATTGGCATTTTTTCCACTTGCAAATTTTTCATTTAGAAGCATGGCTAAAATGAAAGCTCTACAGCCGGAAATGGTGAGACTGAAAGATCTTCATAAGGAAGATAAAATGAAATTACAGCAAGAAATGATGGCTCTTTATAAAAAAGAAAAAGTTAATCCAATGTCAGGGTGTTTGCCTATATTAGTACAGATACCTGTGTTCTTTGCATTATATAAGGTTTTATTTGTAACCATTGAAATGAGGCAAATGCCTTTTTATGGTTGGATTCAAGATTTATCAGAAAGAGATCCTACATCATTATTTAATTTGTTTGGTTTATTGCCATATGATGTACCTTCATTTTTAATGATTGGTGCATGGCCAGTTGCAATGGGTGTTTCTATGTTTATTCAACAAAAATTGAACCCTGCTCCAACTGACCCAATGCAGGCAAAAATATTTATGTTCTTCCCTCTTCTTCTTACTGTAATTTTAGCACCATTTCCTGCGGGGTTAGTAATCTATTGGACTGTAAATAATATTTTAACTATGGCGCAGCAAGTATTTATTATGAAACGAACTTCAGTTAAAACTAAAATCTAATATTTTTAATAAATAAAACATGGACCTAAAAGATATATTGCCTCAAGATGGGCCACCATTAAATCAAGTCAACAAATATATAAAAAAATATAAAAATGATTTAATTGTAATAAAATACGGTGGAAATGTTTTAATTGATAGAAAAGTATTTAATAATTTTATAACTGATCTGTTTATTTTAAATAAGTTAGGTCTTTCAACTGTAGTTGTGCATGGAGGTGGACCAAGAATTAAAAGAGAATTAGAAAAATCTAATATTCAATCAAAATTTATTAAGGGATTAAGAGTTACTGATAAGAGTATAATAAATATTGTAGAGTCTGTTTTGATTGATTTTAATGATGATATTGTTCAATCTTTAAATAAGAAAGGCTCTAAAGGTATTTCATTACACACAAAAAATAATAATATAATAAAGGTTATCCCTGAATCAAAAGAATTAGGCTTTGTAGGTATACCAACTGAAGTTGATAATAAGAAAATATTAAATATTCTAGAACAAAATAAAGTTCCAATAGTATCACCACTAGGTTTGGATAAAGAAAATCAGACATATAATATTAATGGTGATACTGCTGCAATGGCTATAGCAAAATCTTTAAAGGCCAGAAGATTATTATTAATGACAAATGTTGATGGTGTACTTGATAAAGAAAAAAAACTGATAGAAGAAATATCTTCTTTAGAAATTTTACAAATGATTAAAGATGAAATTATAACTGAAGGTATGATACCTAAAATAAATGCTTGCTTAGACTCTGTGAATAACGGTGTAACAGCAGTTGGTATAATAAATGGTACAAAACAGCATTCGTGTTTATGGGAAATATTCTCTGACAAAGGTTCAGGTACGTTAATCAGAAAATGAAAGAACTCAAAGAAAAAAAATATCTTCTTCTAGACTTGGATGGTGTTTGCTACGGAAAACATAATAATTACTCCCTAGAAAAAGTGTTTGGACAAGTGTCTAGAAGAATGACACAATTTATATCTAATAAATTAAATATCAATTTGAAATCAGCTAAAAAACTTCAGACTGATTATTTTTATAAATATAACACTAGTTTAAATGGTTTAATGATACATCATAATATATCTCCAGAAGAATTCTTAACTTATGTACACACTATAGATCTATCATTTATGAAAACTGACAAGATTTTAAGAAATGAGTTAATTAATTTAGATATGAAAAAATTTATATTTACCAACGGAAGCGCTGAACATGCCAAAAATATCTTAAGTCACTTGGGAATATATGATTTGTTTGGTGAAAATAAAATTTTTGATATTAAAGATGGAGGATATGTGCCCAAACCAGAGGCAAAAACATTTGATTTAATGGTAAAAAAGTTTGGGATTGTTCCAAGAGAGACGATTTATATAGAGGATATAGCTAAAAACCTAAGTATTGGATATGAACGTGGATGTACAACAGTTTGGTTAATTAACGATGAACATTTTGGTAAAATGGACTCTGATAAGGATTATATTTCCCATAAAATTGAAAATCTATCTTTATTTCTCAAAGAAATAAGGTTATTAAAAAGTCAATAAAAAATGTCTATAGAAAAAATTATAAATGAGTCTTGGGAAAATAGAGACCAAGTAAACCAAAATTCAGATCAGTCATTGAAAGATGCCATTAATCAGGTAATCAGTGATTTAGATAGTGGCAAGTCAAGAGTTGCTGAAAAAATTAATGGAGAGTGGATAACTCACCAACATTTAAAAAAAGCTATAATGTTAAGTTTTAGAATTTATCCAATGGAGAATTTAAATGGTCCTTACAGTAGTTGGTATGATAAGGCTCATTTGTTAAAAGGAAAAACTGCAGGCTGGACAAAAGAACAACATGAAGCTGCTGGTTTCCGTATGACGCCTAATAGTCCTGTGCGACCTGGCTCTTTCATTGGAAAGAATGCAGTTTTGATGCCATGCTATGTTAATATAGGGGCTTACGTTGATGAAGGAACGATGTTAGATACTTTTTCAAGGGCTGGGTCATGTTCGCAGATAGGAAAAAATTGCCATATCTCAGCTGGATCAGGAATCGGCGGTGTTTTAGAACCTGCTCAAGCATTACCAACAATTATTGAAGATAATGTTTTTGTTGGTGCAATGTCAGAAGTTGTTGAGGGTGTAATAGTTGGAGAAGGATCAGTTTTAAGTATGGGAATGTATATTGGTCAATCGACAAAAATTGTTAATAGACAAACAGGCGAAATAACTTATGGAAAAATTCCTCCTTATTCTGTAGTTGTGCCTGGATCTTTACCAGATAAAAATAACCCTCAAGCACCCTCTTTATATTGTGCAGTAATAATTAAACAAGTTGATGAAAAAACAAGATCAAAAACGTCAGTAAACGATCTTTTAAGAGAATAAAAATGCAAAAAATCAATGAACTTCAATTAGCTAAGGAGCTAATTAGATTTCCATCTGTCACTAAAATTGATGCGGGTGTAATTAGCTTTTTAGAAAAAAAATTAAAAAAACTTGGTTTCAAAACAAAAATACTAGAGTTCAAAGAGAAAAATAGTTATCCAGTAAAAAATCTTTATGCAAGACTTGGAACCAAAGCTCCAAACTTTTGCTATGCAGGTCATCTAGATGTTGTTCCAGCAGGTAATTTAAAAGATTGGACAGTTAATCCTTTTAAACCAGCAATTAAGAAAGGTCACTTAATTGGTAGGGGCGCTAATGATATGAAAAGTTCAATTGCAGCATTTGTTTCAGCATTAAGTAATTTTGTTGCAAATAAAAGAGAATTCAATGGCTCTATTAGTCTTTTGATAACTGGTGATGAAGAAGGAGTCGCAATTAACGGAACTAAAAAAGTAGTTGAATATCTAAAAAAGAAAAAAGAAAAAATAGATTTTTGCTTAGTGGGTGAGCCTACTAATCCTAATAAATTAGGTGAAATGATTAAAATAGGACGAAGAGGAAGTATGACTGGAAGACTTTCAATTATAGGTGTTCAAGGTCATGTGGCTTATCCTCAAAGAGCAAATAATCCATCTACAGCACTAGTGCAAATTTTAAAGGAATTAAAAGAGATTAAATTTGATAATGGTACAAAAGATTTTCAACCAACAAATCTTGAAATTACTAGGATAAATATTGATAATTCTGCAGATAATGTAATTCCAGTATTAGCTAATGCTAAATTTAATATAAGATTTAATAATAAGCACACTTCAAGTTCTATAAAAAAGAAAATTAATAAAATTATAAAAAAAATAAGTATTAAAAATAAATCAAAATATAAGATTGATTATAGTGTTTCTGGTGAAGCATTTCTTACAAAACCAAATAATACAACTTTTATGATTAGAGATATCATTAAAAAAATTACAAAAATAAAACCCAAGCTTTCAACAACTGGTGGCACTTCTGATGCACGATTTATTAGAAAAATAGCTCCATGCTTAGAATTTGGTTTAGTGGGTAAAACTATGCATAAAGTAGATGAAGCAGTTTCATTGTCTGATTTAAAAAAATTAACATTAATTTACTCAAATATATTAAAAACTTTTTTTAAGTGAAAACTGGTTTAATCACATCTAGTACATACCAAAAACATGACACAGGACAAGGACATCCTGAACAAATAGCAAGAGTTTCTGTAATAGTAAATAATTTTAAGAAGCTACGTAACAAAAATCTTTTATGGAAAAAACCAACAAAAGTTTCTGATGAAATTATATTAACTACACATAACTCTGATTATATAAATTTTGTCAAAAATTCATTTCCTAAAGAAGGTTATTCATCCCTCGATGGTGACACAATTATTTCACCAGGTAGCAAGCATGCCACTTTTGATGCAGTTGGTTCAATAATAACAGCAATAGACGGAGTTGAAAAAAAAGAATTTAAAAATGCGTTTTGTCCAGTGAGACCACCAGGACACCATGCAGAAAATAATAAAGCGATGGGTTTTTGTATATTTAACAATATTGCTGTTGGAGCAAATTATCTTATTAAGAAATATAATTATAAAAGAATAGCTATTATTGATTTTGATGTTCATCATCCTAATGGTAGTCAAGATATATTTTATGAAAATGAAAAAGTTCTTGTAATATCAACACATCAATACCCTTATTATCCAGGAACAGGTTCTGAAAAAGAAAAAGGTAAATATAATAACATTTGCAACATACCATTGCCAGCTGGTACAAATTCAGAGCAATATTTAAATGCTTTTGAGTTTGCATTGAAAAGATTAAAAGAATTTAAGCCTGAATTTGTATTGATAAGTGCGGGTTTTGATGCTCATGAAGCTGACCCACTTGCACAATTTAACCTTAAAACTCAAGATTATTACCATATTACTCAAAGAATATTAGAAACTTCAAAACTATTTTGTAATGGAAAGGTAGTTTCAATTCTTGAAGGTGGTTATGACCTAAAAGCTCTTCAAGATAGCACTAAGAGACATGTTGATGCTCTAATAGAATTTAATTGATAATTTTCATATAAATAATAAATACCAATTATGAAATTATATAAGATCAAAAAAACACCTATAGATAAAAAAGGTAGAGGACTTTATGCTACCAGAGATATCAAAGAAGGAACAAAAATAATCGATTATAAAGGAAAACTTATAACAAAAAAACAAACGGAAGAATCTGATAAATACGATAATGGTAAACCAATTTATTTATTTACAATAAATAAAAGATACGATCTTGATGGAGATTTTTCATGGAATACAGCAGGTTTAATTAATCATTCATGTGATAATAACTGTGATTATGATGGTAAAGGTCTTAAAATTTGGGTCAAGGCAATTAAAGATATTAAAAAAGGTGAGGAATTTACTTGTGATTATGGATTCAATTTTGATGAAAATTATAAAACTCTGAAATGTAATTGTAAATCTAAAAATTGTTGTGGCTACATTCTTAGAGCAGAATCAAGGTGGCGAATAAATAAAAAATTTGCAATGAGTAATAAAAAAAAATTAATAAATAACTCTCGCTAAAAAAAGTCCCTCTGGTGGAGCTGGAGGTGCACACATTGTTCTTTTTTTAGATTTAAATATTTTAACAAAAGTTCTTAGATCCCATTTTTTTTCACCTAAATATTTTAAGCAACCAACCATAGATCTAACTTGTTGTTGTAAAAAAGATTGCGATTTAAACTCTATTTCAATTTTATTTTTTGATGATTTAATTTTTATTGACTCAATTGTTCTAATTGGACTTTTAGCGAGGCAACTTGAGGATCTAAAAGTAGAATAGTCATTAGTTCCTAATAATTTTTTTGCTCCCTTTTTCATAATATCTATATCTAATGGATTTCTAACATGCCACCCTCTTTTGTTTTCTATCATAGGAGCACTTATTTGATTAAAAATTATATATTTATATATGCGCTGTTTTGCAGAAAATCTTGAGTGGAATTTACTGCTTCTTTTTTTAATTTTAATAATTGCAATACTTTTATCATTTAAGAAGTAATTAATTGATTTTAAAAATTTTGTTAAATCTACAATTTTATTTTTACAATCAAAATGTGCTGATTGAGCTAGAGAATGTACTCCTGCATCAGTTCTTCCTGATCCATTAAGAGTTATCTTTTCTTTTAGAAGTTTTGTGAGTTTTTCCTGAATAAATCCTTGGACGGTTAGTCCTTTTTTTTGAATTTGCCATCCTTTAAAATTTGTACCTACATACTCAATAAGCAACTGATATCTAGCCATTTTTAAATTTTTAACCCTTTTTTAATTTGTGAACCGAGCATAAATTCACCAATATTTTGTGGCCTTTTCCCTTGCCTTTGAATTTCACTAACTTTAATCGATTTATTGTCTCCACATACAACTTCTAAATAATCTGAAACAACTTCCCCTGGTTTTCCTTTTCCATTACCTAGGTCAGCTTTTAAAATTTTATACCTTTCACCTTTATAGATAAAGAATGCACCTGGTGTAGGATATAAACCATTTATCTTTCCAATAATATTTTGAGCATTTTGTTTCCAATCAATTCTACCTTCTTCTTTTTTTATTTTTGAGGCATATGTAGCTATTGAATGATTTTGTTCAATGAATTTTGCTTTATCCTCTAATATTTCATCTATGTTATCTAATATTTTTTCTGCTGCTACTAATGAAAGTTTTTCAGATACTTCGCTAGCATTTAAATTATTTTCTAAATTTATTCTATAAGTATTACAAACTGGGCCTGCATCTAATTGCTCGACTATCTTCATAACGCTAACTCCAGTTTCTTTATCGTTATTCATTATTGATCTTTGTATTGGTGCTGCACCTCTCCATTTAGGAAGAATAGAAGCGTGAATATTAATAAATCCTTTTTTAGTTAAATTTAAAAATTTATTTGGAATTATTTGACCATAGGCTACAACAATAGCGAGGTCTGCATTTAAATTTTTTATATATTCAAACTCATCCTCATTATCTTTTAAAGATAATGGTGTTCGAAAATTTAAGTTTAGAGTTTCTGCAATTCCTTGAATTGGTGATTTATTTATTTTTTGACCTCTTTGAGACTTTTGAGGGGGCTGAGTATAAACATCAGAAATTGGATATCCATTTTGATACAAAGATTTTAAAATTTTCACAGCAAACATTGGTGTACCCATAAAAATGATTTTTCTTGTCATTTACTAAAGTACTGTTGTATTTGATTTTAATTTCGATAGCTTTTTAACAATCATTGATTTTTTTAATTTAGAAAGATAATCAATAAATAATATTCCTTCTAAATGATCCATTTCATGCTGGATACATGTTGCAAGTAGTCCATCTGCTTTTAGTACTTTTTTTTTTCCAAAATAATCTAAATATTCCACTTCACATTTACTTGGTCTATCAATTTCAGCAAATTGGTTAGGTACTGATAGACACCCCTCTTCATAAGTATTATTTAATTGATCTTTATTTTTAATTACTGGATTTACAAAATATTTTGGTTCTTTTTTTCCTTCTTCTTTAGAAATATCCATAACTATAATTCTTTTTGGAACACCAATCTGAATTGCAGCAAGACCAATTCCATTAGCATGATACATGGTCTCCAGCATATCATCCATTAACTTTTGCTCTTCTTTACCTACTTGATCTACTGGTTTAGAAATGATTCTAAGTAATTTATTTGGTTCTGTAAGAATAGTTCTTTTAGCCATACAATAATTATTTTATTATAATTTTTAAACTTTTAAAGGAAGAACTTTTAATAAAAGTTTATTTCTAATCAGATCAATATTTAATTGGTTTAAAGTATTAATTATAAAATAAACAGTATCATCATCAATATTCTCTATTTTATCTGGACCTATCACTTCAATTACTCTTAATAATGCGGCCCCCACTTCCTTTTTATCAATCATTAACTGAATGTCTGAAGGCATTTCAGACTCATTAATTTTGTAAAGGTCATTATATTTTTTTGAAACTTCAATTCCATCTGATTTTAAAGCTTCAATAAAAATTATATCCTTTTTAGATAAAAAATATTTTTTATCTTTTTTAATTTTCTTTAAAAATTTATTAAGATCTTCTTCAATTTTAGATTTGGCATAATCTCCATTAAAATAGTTTATTAGCTTCGATTGATGTAAAATTTTATTATTATATTTAATTTTCTTTTTAATTATTTCCTCATCTTTGCTATAGTTTTTATAAAAGGTAGTAAAATTTGAAGGAACTTCTTCAGGACTTATTTGATCTAAAAAATTTTTTAATTCCAAATCAAAAGCATCACCTATTTTTTCAGATAAGAATAAATCTTTTAATAATTTGATTAACTCAAGTTTTAACTTTGGATCTTCAGTTAAAAGTAACCTTTGATAAACCAATGCTCTTCCTTCGATTGGGGTTAAAGACTTGTAGGCATCTTTAGTATTTAACAATTGATCTAAACTAAACTGAAATCTTTTGTAAAATTGAAATAACTCTTCCTCTTTATAATTTTTATCATGTGTAGCTTTTTCGATAGTTGAAATCTTATCTATATCTGTAATTTCAATATCTTGAATATTATACAATAAATTTGAAGTTGATAAATATTTCCAAATAAGCTTTGGTGTTTCTTTATTAGGTTCAAAAGAAAATTCTGGATTTGTTCTGTGAGCTAAATGAAATTTTAATATAGATTCTTGTGATATTTCTTTATCAACTTCTTCTAAGTATCCAAATAGGTAATTAATTTTATTTTCGTAATATTCATCTTCAAAACCTAATTCTTTTTTTAAATCTAAAATTAATTGCGCTTCTTCATTTTTACCATAATTAATTAAGCAATATAAATTAAATTTAGATAAATATTCATCTTCAATTGGTACATTGATTTTCGAAAAAATTTCACATGACTTTTTTACATTAGACTCTGATAGATACTTATCAACCAAATACCTTGTTAATTCTGAGTGTAAATTGAACACTTGATTTTTAATTAGGTATTCTTCAATTAATTCATAATTAGAATTTTTAATTAACCAATCAGACTTAAATTTTAAAAATTCTTTTTCAGTAATGTTGTTATTAGGATAGTATGCATTAGTTAACAATGATATATTTAAAATTTCTGAAGCATCATTTGAAAGATTAAATTTATCTAAACTCTCAAAAAGATTAACTAGTTTAGCTCCATCAGAATTTAACCACATATTAATATTCAAACCATATTCTTCTGGGTCATATAATCCTGCAATTTTTATTTCCTTTGAAACAAGTTTTTGATCGAGTTTGATATCATCTTTTGTTTTCTGTTCTTGCATGTCATAAATGCTATTTTTGATAGCTATTTCTTTTTTTTCATTTAATATTTTTTTATCAGATATGTTATCAATTTTTTTTTTTTCTATGTTCCAAATATCTACAGGTTGATCTTCAGCAAATGAGGAGATGAGTGATAAGAGAAAAATTATTATAATTGATAAATTTTTCTTATTTAACAATTTTAAAATTTTCATTTGGAATAACTTTTTCTATTTCTTTTTTTGGAGCTGGAAAATCAATTGTATTTAGGAATAAAATAATACCCATAATAACTGTCAGACCTAAACTAAATTTAATAACTACTGCAACTAAATTATTTTTACCTGAACTTGTGTTTTTTTTAAATTGCATATAACTTTAGTTAATTTCAAATTAAGACATATTTGTGTTTTTTCAATAAAGAAACTTATGAAATTAAAAGAAAATCTTATTTTTTTAGGAATGATGGGTGCTGGCAAGACTTCTATAGGCTCACTTGTGGCTAAAAAATTAAAACTAGATTTTATTGATATAGACAAAGAAATTGAAAATGAAATTGGTGAATCAATCAAGAAAATCTTTGAAAAAAAGGGAGAAATTTATTTTAGAAAATTTGAAGAAAAAATCACTTTAAAAAAATTAAAATTAAATTCAGTTGTAATATCCTTGGGGGGAGGAACATTTGCAAATATAAACATAAGAAAAGAAATATTAAAAAGTCATTTATCTTTTTGGCTAAATTGGAGTGACTCAATATTATTGAATAGAATTAAAAATAGCAAAAAAAGACCTTTGGCTTATAATTCAACTGATAATGAATTAATTGATTTGATGAAGAAAAGATCTAAGATTTATTCAAAAGCTTTATTTGAAATTAAATGTGATAAACTCTCAAAGGACCAGATTGTTAAAAAAATTTTAGAAATTTATGAAAACCACTAAATTAAAGATAAAGACAAAAACACAAGAATATCCAATTATTATTGGTTCATATATAATATCAAATATTTCAAAAATTTTTAAAGATAATTTAATAAAATTTAATAAAACCTTAATAGTTATAGATAAAAATATTTCAAAAAAGATTATTCTAAAAATAAAAAAATCTTTTAAAAATAAAAATATTTTTATTTATTTTTTTAATGCTAGTGAAAAAAGTAAAAATCAAAATAGTATTAATAAAATCCTAGATATTTTGTTAGTTAAAAACTTCTCAAGAGAAGATTGTTTGATCTCCATTGGAGGAGGAATAACAGGAGATATAACAGGTTTTGCAGCAAGTCTATTTAAGAGAGGTTTAAAATTTATTAATATTCCAACAACATTATTATCTCAGGTCGACTCATCAATAGGAGGAAAAACTGGTATAAATACAAAGTACGGTAAAAATTTAATTGGAAGTTTTTATCAACCAAGTTTAGTAATTTCAGATACTCAGTTTTTAAAAACTCTTCCGCACAGAGAAGTTATTTGTGGGTATGGAGAAATATTGAAACATTCTTTAATTGCTAATAAAAGTTTTTACAACTTTTTAAATAAAAATGTTAATAAAATTTTAAATCTATCTTCACCTTTTATTGAAAAAGCTATTTATGAAAGTTGCAAAATTAAAAAAAAGGTAGTCGAAAAAGATGAGAAAGAAAAAGGGTTAAGAAAAATTTTAAATTTTGGTCATACGTTTGCTCACGCTTATGAGGCTTCATTAGGATATTCTAAAAGATTAAACCATGGTGAAGCTGTAATACTAGGTATAAAAACTGCACTAAATTTTTGTTCAAAAGAAAATATAATTAATAAAAGTGACTATAGATCAATTATTAATCATATTACAAATTCTAATTTACCTTCAAGTTTAAATAAGTTTTTTAAAGTTAAAGATTTAAATAAGATACTATTTTTTATGTCTAAAGATAAAAAAAATAATTCTAATGAAATTAATTTAGTTTTGTTAAAAAAAATTGGTTTACCCCTTGAAAGTAATAAATATAGTAAGAAAAAATTAAGTTCATTTCTTAAAAAAGAATTAAGTTATTAAAATTTGAATAGAATGAATAGTTTCTTTTAATTCTTTATCTAAAACTTTGTAAACTTTTTTGTTACTTTCTAATCTGCTCAATTTTTTAAGCTCATTTGATTTTATATTAATCTTTAAATGAAATTTACCTTCTTTATTTCCAGAATGATTTTTATGCAAAAATGACTTATCTTCGATATTAATACTTTCAATATTAATTTGTTCTTTTAGTTTATTTTTTACAATTGCAATTAATTCGTTTATATCCATAAATATTATTATACATCATGAAAAATATTTGCGACTGGAATAATTGTAATGAAATTGGTGAATATAAAGCACCAGTTGAAAAAGATAATAGCAAAAAATATAGGATGCTGTGCTTGGAACATGTAAAAGAGTTTAATAAAAATTGGAATTATTTTTCAGGAATGAATGATGATCAAGTTTTAGATTTTCTAAAATCTGACATGATCTGGCATAAACCTACCCAAAGCTTTAGTTCTTCCGATAATTTCTTTAAAGTACTTTGGAACAACACCCTAAGAGATGAACTAGATAAAGATAAAATTAATGGTGAGTATGACCATATGCGTCAATTTAAATTTAATCATAAAGATATAAAAGCTTTTGGAATATTAGGCATTTCTGTTGGCTTGAAATGGAAAAAAATACAGGATAAGTTCAAAGTGCTTGTCAAAAAATTTCACCCTGATATGAATTCTGGGAATAAGAAATACGAAGAAAAACTAAAATTAATTACTTTAGCATATACACAACTTAAAAACACTTATAGAGAAAAAATTGACACCAAATCTTAACACACAACCTGATATTAAAGTTTCATTAAAGCAGACTTTTGGGATTGACTCAGAAATGGAAGTAGAAGCCTTTTCAAAAAAAAATGAATATGTCCCTGAAATTGATAAAAGCTACAAGTTTGATAGAGATACAACTTTAGCAATCATATCTGGATTTGCTTTTAATAAAAGAGTGTTGGTTCAAGGGTATCATGGCACAGGAAAATCAACTCACATAGAACAAATTGCGGCACGATTAAATTGGCCCTGTATTCGTGTAAATTTAGATAGTCATGTTAGTAGAATAGATTTAATTGGAAAAGATGCAATTGTTCTTAAGGATGGGAAACAAGTAACTCAATTTAATGAGGGCATTTTACCTTGGTCTATACAAAACCCTGTGGCTCTTGTTTTTGATGAATATGATGCTGGAAGACCTGATGTAATGTTTGTGATACAAAGGGTTTTGGAAGCGGAGGGTAATTTTACATTATTAGACAAAAACAAGGTAATTAAACAAAATAAATTTTTTAGATTATTTGCTACGTCAAATACAATTGGGCTAGGCGACACGACAGGACTTTATCATGGAACTCAACAAATAAATCAAGGACAAATGGATAGATGGAACATAGTGACAACTTTAAACTATCTTAGCCTTGAAAAAGAATTGGATATAGTTTTAGGAAAAAATAAAAACCTTAATAATTCTAAAGGTAAAGAAAAAGTTGCTAATATGATTAAAGTGGCATCTTTAACAAGAAAAGGTTTCATTGCAGGAGATATTTCAACTGTTATGAGTCCAAGAACTGTAATGCATTGGGCTGAAAATTCAGAAATTTTTAAAGATACAGGTTATGCTTTTAGAGTAACTTTTCTTAATAAATGTGATGATATTGAAAAAAATATTATCGCAGAATATTATCAAAGATGTTTTGGCGAAGAGTTACCTGAGTCATTGATAAATATTCAAATTTAAATGAGTGGTAAAGAAAATAGTTTAAAAGAAAAATTTAGACTTGCTTTAACATCAACATCGAAAGTAATTTCTGATGATTTTACTTTAAGTAATAAAGATTCCCGAGAAAAATCAAAAGATTTAAATATAATTGAAATTGATGATTTAACAAATCCGAGTGATTTTATTCGATTACGTGCTGAAACAGACTCTGTTGCTTTGAAAAAAAAATTTTCTAATGATGAAATCTATAAAAAAAACTTACCCACTAATAATTCATCAAGATCACTTTATAATATTGCTGAAAAAATTAGATATGAGTCTCTTGGTGGAAAAATGCTCAAAGGAATAGAAAAAAATTTTAATGAAAATTATTCACAAATAATTAATCGAAAAAGAAAAGATCAATTAAAAACTAAAGAGGATGTTTCTGTTTCCGAAGCGTTTGAGCTTTATATGCTTAAAAATTTTCACCAAATTAATTTAAATCCATTAACAACAAAAATGTTAAATTTTTGGGAAAAAGACTTCCAAAAATCAATAGATAATCACAAAAAATATTTACAAGAAAATTTAGAAAATCAGAATAACTATAGTTCAAGATTTTCTGAAATTTTAGAAGAAATGGATATTTTTCAAAGTGAAGATGATGACGAAAAAAAAGAAAATAACCAAAATCAAGAGCAAGACAACCCCTCAAATGATGATCGAAATAAAGACTCAGAAGATAATAAAGACGAAAATAATGATCAGGAAACTCAAGCTAGTATAGATGCAGATTATAACGTTGATGAATTTAACTTAGATGAACAACTTTCAGATAACGATACTGATGAACAAAACTCAGAACAAATTGTTCAAAAAAATATTGATAATATTAATCTTGATTACAAAATTTTTACTTCACAATACGATGAAATTACAAAAGCTGAAAATCTAGAAAATGCTGATGAAGCAACTAAGCTTAGAAAAACTTTAGACCAACAGTTAGTTGGTTTCCAAGATGTTATAACTAAGCTAGCAAATAAGCTTCAAAGACAATTGCTTGCTAAGCAAAATAGGGCATGGGAGTTTGATTTAGAAGAGGGTTTACTTGATAGTTCAAAATTACCTAGAATTATAATTGACCCATATAATTCTCTTTCATTTAAAAAAGAGAAAGATTTAGAATTCAAAGATACAATTGTCACCTTACTAATTGATAATTCTGGCTCTATGAGAGGAAGACCAATTACTATAGCTGCAATTTGTGCTGATATATTATCAAGAACACTTGAAAGATGCTCTGTTAAAGTTGAAATTTTAGGTTTTACCACAAAAAATTGGAAAGGTGGACAAAGTAGAGAATTATGGAATAAAAATTCTAAACCTAAAACCCCAGGGCGGTTAAATGATTTAAGACATATAATCTATAAAGGTGCAGATACTCATTGGAGACAGGCAAAGAATAATTTAGGTTTAATGCTTAAAGAAGGTTTGCTTAAAGAAAATATAGATGGAGAAGCAATATCTTGGGCTTATAACAGAATAAAAAAAAGAAAAGAAGAACGAAAAATATTAATGGTTATTTCTGATGGAGCGCCTGTTGATGACTCAACTCTTTCGGTTAATTCAGGTGATTTTTTAGAAAAACATTTAAAAAAAATGGTTAAATTTATTGAGAACAAAACAGAAATTGAAGTTTTAGCAATTGGAATAGGTCATGACGTTTCTAGGTACTATGATAAAGCAATCAAAATTACTGACGTAAATGAATTAGGTGATGTTATGATATCCCAATTAAGTTCTTTATTTGATACAAAAAAAAAATTTCACTGAATATTAAACAAATCCTTGTTGTTCCAATTAATAGTAACTTCAGCACCGTTTCTAGTTTCAGAATTGTTAAATTCTAATGATGCAAAATTTTTTTCTAAGAGAGTTTTTCCTATAAATAAACCAAGACCCAAACCATTTTTAAATTCTTTATCAGTTTCACTTGATCTTAAATAAGGTTCACCAATTTTTGATAGAATGTCTCTTGGATAACCATCTCCATCATCTTCAATTATAATTTCAGTTATTTCACTGTCACTTTTTAGGTTTATATAGACTGTTTCTTTAGAAAATTTATTAGCATTTCCTATAAAATTTCTTAAACCATAAACTATTTCTATAGATTTAGTTATTTTTTTTGCATTTGAATCTTGATCATAATTAAAAATAAAATTTTTTTTACTAATCTCTTTAAATGACAAAATAATTTCATTCAAATAATCCCTCATTGTTAAATCTTCATCAATAAAATTGTCCTCCTCAACAGGATTTAGGCTTAGCCGTTTTAAAATGTTATTACATCTCTCGACTTGGCTAGATAAAAGCTGAATATCCTTTTCAACATCTTTTTTTCCTCTAAATTGTTTTGCAAGATCATGGGAAATTATTTTAATTGTTGATAAAGGTGTTCCAAGTGAGTGTGCAGCTGCAGCTGCTTGACCTCCTAGAGATAAAAGTTCATGTTCTTGTGCCATCACCTGTTCCATTTTTGCTAAAGCTTCTTTTCTCAATCGTGACTGAGCTCCAAATGTCATTGCAAAATAATTTAAAAATATTAAAGCAATTATTAAAGCAATAGGTATAGAGTAATAATAATATGGACTGACATGAAAGTGTGTATTTAAAGGATGAGGTAAATCTTCTGAATAAAAGGTCAAACTTATAATCACAAATGTGGTCAAGAAAACAAGCATAGCATTAGTTTTAAAACTTAAATTAGATGAAGAAAAAACACTCGGTATTAACAAAAAGATTACAAAGGGGTTAATAATACCACCAGTTAAATAAAGTAAAATTCCTAGTTGAATTATGTCGATTATTAAAAAAATTAATGCTGATCTATCTGATAATTGAGTTTTTTTATAAATATAAATTAAATATAAATTACTAAGAATTCCCAAAATAATAATTAAATTTGAAATAACAAAATCAAATTTAAAATTTAAAAAAAAATATACAAAATTTACTGAAATTAATTGTCCAATTATACCTATCCATCTCAAACTAATATAAGTAGATTTTTTAAAAGAATTATATTTTGAAGTTTCAAAAAACTTCATTATCAAATATCAAGATTTTGAACATTTATTGCATTAGATATAATAAAATCTTTTCTTAACGCAACATCATTTCCCATTAAAGTATGAATTAAACTTTGATCTTTTTTAAGATCTTTTGAATATTGAACTTGAAGTAAATTTCTAGTTTCGGGATCAAGAGTTGTGCTCCAAAGTTCTTCGGGATTCATTTCTCCTAATCCTTTGAATCTTTGGATGTTCATCTTTGACTTTTCAATTTCTAATTGTTTTATGAATTCTTTAGATCCTTTTTTAAACTTTTTAAATTCATTATTATTTTTTACTATATAATACTCCAATTCTTTTTCATCTTTTATATAAATTCCTTTTGAACCTTTATTAATTTTAAATAAAGGTGGTTGTGCTAGATACACATGTCCATTTTCAATTAATTTATTAAAAGGTTTATTATTAAAAAAAGTTAATAATAATGCTCGAATATGAGAACCATCAACATCGGCATCAGTCATAATAATAATTTTGCCATATCTTAAATCTTTTAAATCTATTTCTTCTGATTTGGGATCTAAACCTAAAGCATTAATTAAGGTGACTATTTCATTTGAAGATATCATTTTTGACAAAGATTTTGTTCTGTGATCAGAGCCATTTCCGTTTTTTTTCGCAGCTAAATCTTCAACATAAGTGTTAAGAATTTTACCCCTTAAAGGTAATACAGCTTGATTAGATCTGTTCCTACCCTGTTTTGCTGAACCACCTGCTGAGTCTCCCTCTACAATAAACAATTCTGTGCCATCTTGTTTTCCTATCTGACAATCTGCTAATTTTCCTGGCAAACCACTTAATTCTAAAGCTCCTTTTCGCCTAACATTTTCTCGAGCCTTTCTCGCAACATCTCTTGCCATAGCTGCTTGGATAACTTTGGCCAATATTACTTTTGCAACAGAAGGGTTTTGATCAAACCATATAGATAATTTTTCATTAACAATTGTTTCTACAATAATTCTTACCTCAGATGAGACTAATTTATCTTTTGTCTGTGATGAAAATTTTGGATCTGGAATTTTTGTAGACAATACACAAGTAAGTCCTTCTTTAATATCATCTCCTGAAATTGCTAATTTATTTTTTTTTAAAAGATTATTCTCATTTGCATACTTATTAATTACTCTAGTTAAAGCACTTCTAAAACCCAACAAATGGGTGCCCCCATCTTTTTGATATATGTTGTTTGTATATGAAAAAATATCTTCGGCATAATTAGCGTTCCATTTTAAAGAACATTCTAATTCTATATTATTTTTTTTTCCTTCTATATAAATTGGTTTTTTAAATAAATCATTTCCATTTTTATTTTGTAATTTTTCTCTTTTTTCGTCTAAAAAATCTACAAACTCAATGACACCACCATCAAATTTAAATTCTGTTGTTTTATCTTTTTTTTGACTAGCGTCTGTGAAGATTATTTTAATTCCTTTATTTAAAAATGCTAGTTCTCTCAATCTTTTAATTAATATATTTGCACTAAACTTTATTGAAGAAAATATTTCTTTTGATGGTAAAAAAGTTATTTGAGTTCCAGATTGTTTAGATTTACCGATAACCTTTAATGGTGATTTAGCTGCTCCATTTATAAATTCTATATAATACTTTTTTCCATCTCTATTTATTTCTAGCTGTAATTTTTCTGATAATGCGTTTACAACAGAAACACCTACACCATGTAAACCACCAGATACTTTGTATGAGTCGTGATCAAATTTACCTCCTGCATGTAGTTGAGTCATAATAACCTCTGCTGCAGATTTTTTTTCACCTTTATGCATATCAACAGGAATTCCTCTTCCATCATCATTTACAGTAATTGTGCCGTCATAGTTAATTTTAACATTAATATTTTTACAGTGGCCCGCTAAAGCTTCATCTATTGAGTTATCAACAACCTCATAAACCATATGATGCAAACCAGTGCCATCATCTGTATCTCCAATATACATTCCAGGTCTTTTTCTGACCGCCTCAAGTCCTTTTAAAACTTTAATTGAGTCTGCTTGGTACAAATTATTTTTATTCATTTATTTAAAGTATATCACTTTTAAGCAAAAAGTATGATTTTAATATTTTATCGTAAATTTTTATAATTTATTTTTTTTTTATTATAGCCATTTCGTTAATATTTCCTTTATAAATTTTAATGCTATCTAGATTATCTAACAAATAATTTTTAGAATTTTCATCAATATAAGGTGAGTTAAAATCTTTATTATCTAAAATATTTAAAAGAATAGTTTTTAAATCTGGAAATTGTTGATTTACTCTCATATCTTCTCTTGTTTCAGGAAAATCTAATTCTTCAATAATAAAATATCCTCCTTGGTTTAATTTTGGAAAAAGATAAAATAATGAAATAATCTGGTCTTTTAACATATGACTTGCATCCTCAATAATAATATCAAAAGTTATTTTTTTTTTTATAATCTCATTTTCGATTGATAATAATGAACTAGAATCTACAAAAAAACATTTTACCCTACTTGAAATAAATCTAAACATATCTGGATTTATATCTGCCCCATAAATCCTTGAGTTTTTAAAATAAAAATACAAAGCAGCTGACGCGTTTCCGTAAAAAGATCCTAGCTCAATAATATTTAATTTTTTATCTTTAATTTTAAAAAAAATATTTTCGTAGAATTGAGAATATCCATGTGCTTGTATTTTAATTTTATTTTTTTTGGATGGATGCATATACTGATTAATATATTTATTTCCTTTATCGCTATTAAAAAATTCAAATAAAAAATCTAAATTTTTTTCAAATAAATATGAATTTTTTTTTGAAAATTTATCTAAATTTATTTTTTTTTCAAAATAAAAAAAATTAAAGATATATTTCAATGGTAAAATAATACTTAAATATAATTTTCTTAAAATTGAACCCTTTTTAAATCTATGTTGGTAAAATAATAAATAAAAAGTTTTAAATTTCATTTTTACTTTTGGTTATATCAAAAAATGTCCAATGCCAAGTAATTGGTTTTGAATATTTTTTAAACCAAAAAGATGCATACCTCTCAGCTAAAAAAGCATAAATTCTTTGATTGTCATATCCAGATAAATTAAAACCAAAAATTTTTTCACATTCAGTTAACCATGTAAATAAATCTTTAAACCATTTATCTAATATTTCTTTTTTCGATATATACATAATATTAGCATTAAATTTATTTTTTGATTTCACATATTTTGAAAATTCATTTCTGTCATTATCATTCATAACTTCTATAGCTTTTTTTAAAAAACCAAAACCATGAAACATATCAAAATGCAACTCTACTGTTTGTTTCTTTTCTTTAAACATTATTTGAGGATCTAAAATTAAATTTTTCCATCCTCTTTTAAATAGCTTTATCTTTTTTGGTTTTTTTACAGAGATTGCTTTACATATTACACTATTATAATTTTTCCATTCAGGAGGAACCCTGGTCAATAAGTTATTTTTTAACTTTTCAAATGAAGTAATTTTACTCTTATTTTTTATCCAAAATCGTCTTTTCTGGGAAAATCCAATCCATGTTTTTTTATCATATTTTTTTAATTTGTTTTTCCAAAACCAGTAATGAAAAGTAAGTTCTGAATAATATTTTTCTTTTTTTTGAATGTTTATACCTTTCTTAACTGAAATATATTTTTTGCTAAATTTTTTTTTTCCTACGCCAACTAAATTAAGATTTAACTTTTCTAGTAATTCTGAACTAACATCTGTGACACAAAATATTTTAAGTTTATTCATTTTTAAATTTTAAAAAAACCAATCGAATTTAATGTTTGAGATATATAATTAATATATCTAAATATAGTATTCAATGAATAGATTTATATATGGCGGAGAGAATGGGATTCGAACCCATGAAAGGATTGCACCTTTACACGCTTTCCAAGCGTGCGCCTTCAACCACTCGGCCATCTCTCCAATTTACAAAATGTAATTTTTTAACAATTCATAATTAGAAAAAATATATTTTGGAAAACTTTCGTCTAATGGTATTTTTCTATATTGATGCCCTCTATTAAATAAGTCAACTTTCTTCTCTATTTTTGATCTAATTATCTCAACATCTGAATATTTATTACCACTAAACTCTGAGTGAGCAAAAGTTTTTAGCTTTATAGAGATTTGTTCCGGTTCCATTATATTATTAAAATGCCAGCCTGCATTTTGATATAGCTGAATGCTTTTTTCTTTATCAAATCTAAAAAAATTATATTTTAAGTTTTTTGATTTTATTTTTTGACGCATAAAATCTATAGATTTTAAATTCTTTTTTTTACAAACTCTCGTCCCTTCCCAAGGAGTTTCATGGGGATTATAAAGATTGAATTTATAGTTAAAACATTTTTGAAAAAAAATTCCATATTTTTTTTCTAAATTAAAATTTTTAAATATTAAAGGATCAGGAATTTCATCTGGATCAGAAAAAAATATATAATCATTTGCCTCTACAAAATTCAAATTTTCTAACAGATGCTCTCTTTGAATTGCTTGGTTCTTCCAAAAATTTGTATTTTTTGGAAAGGGTTTCTCCATTATAAAATATTTAATTTTTTTAGAATTAAAATTTTTTGTATCAAAATATAATTTTTTTGGATTATTGCGATGATCATATTTAGACTCACATATAACAAAGTAATCTACATGTTCTTTTAAAATATTATATCTTAAATCAAAAATAAAATTATTATCAAAGAAAGTTATACAATCTATTATTTTGCTTCTAGGCATTAAACCAATCCTCTAAAATTTTAGTATTTAATAGTGTTTGCTCTAAGGACATTCCTGGAAATGTAACCTCTATTAAATTATTTGATATTGCGTTAGTTATATTTTCAATTTCATATAATAAAACTTCATCATAATGTCTTTCTTTTAACTCAATTATTTTATCTCCTATTTTTTTTTTTATTATACCTCCAAACCACGTATCATGAATTGTTATGCTGCCTTTTGTACCCTTTATTATACTTTGGCGACCAATATCATTTTTAAATGATGATTTAATTAAAGAATTAAAACCACCCTCAAACTGAATAACAGCACTAGCTTCTATATCGACACCCGTCTCACCTATATCTTTTTTTATATCTAATATTTTAAAATTTTTATAATCAATGTTTTTTATTAGAGATGCTATAAGCAAAGTAAAAGAGCTAGGATAACATCCTAGATCTAGGATGCAGCCACCTGCAAGTTGTGTATTAAATAATCTTCCAGATGGATTAATTTTTTTCTTTTTTTCAAAAAAAAATAACTTTTTTTTTGTTAATAGATTTTTTCCAAAAGATGATTCCATTGAAACTAATTCACCAATCTCATCTTTGTTAATGATCTTTATAATGTCACTTATATGTGGAAGATGTCTATAGAAAAAACCCTCAGTAAAAAATATTTTTTTTTCTTCAGTTTTTTGTTTTATGACTTCAGCTTGATCTAAATTTAAAAAAGCTGGTTTCTCAATTAGTATTCTTTTATCTTTATTAATAGCTTCCATTGCCCAATGAAAATGAAATGTGTTTGGAAGTGTTATATAAACTATGTCTACTTCAGCAGAATTAAGTAATTCTTCATAATCATCAAAACAATTATTAGAATTAATATTAAATTCATTTTTAAATTTAGACAATTTATCAGGTGTTTTGCTAGCAATAGCTGTCAACTTCACATTTTTTGTTTTTTGTAAAGATTTTGCAAAGCCATATGCAACATTTCCTAGTCCAATAATTCCCCATTTAATGATATCAATCATATTGTAAATATACTTTATAATAAATGATTAAGAAAAAAATAAAATTATATTATAAAAGTTTTGTTTCAAGAACTTTTGAGAAGATTCATGGAAAAGTACTTTTAAAAAAAAATACTCTCAACTTATTAAAGGTATTTAAGGTGAATGATCTTTTTTTTAGATCATATGAAAATAAGAAATATAATATTTATAAAGTTAAAAACGGAAGAATATTCACAGATAACAATGAAAATGTTGCAGTCATTAAAAATAATATTCTAATTCCTAAATTATCTTTTCAACAAGTAAATGGAAAGCTAGAACGTGTAAAATATAATCCTGTCGTTAGAAGGGGTACTCCCTCACTATTAAAAAGATTTTCAGGTACAGTCCTTAATTTAGCACAAGGCGCAAGTGGAAATAATTATTTTCATTTTTTTTTTGATATAATTCCAAAAATTTATCTTATTAAAAAAAAAATAAAAAATAATATTAATTTTTATTATGTATCGGCTCCTAAAAAGTGGCAAATTAAAATATTCAAAATTTTAGGGATTGCAGAAAGTAAATTAATTAATAGTTCAAAAAATAAACACATATTTGCTGAACAAATTATCTGTTTAGATCACCCTTGGTATCACAAAGGTACTATTCAGAATCAAGTTAAAAGACTGCCTAAGTGGGTAATTCTTATAAACAGAAAAGTCTTTCTTAATAAAGCCTCAAAGTTTAAGTGTGCAAAAAAAATTTTTTTGGATAGGTCGAGTTCTGGAACTAATCATTGTCAAATTTTTGATCAGAAAAGAGTAAACAAATGGGTTAAAAAAAATAATTTAAGTATTTATAAACCAGAAAAACTTTCTTTTAAAAAACAAATACATCTTTTTAAAAATGCTTCAGTTATTTTAGGGGCACACGGTGCTGCTTTTACTAATATAGTTTTTTGTAGACCAGGCACAAAAATTATTGAAATAATTCCTACAAATCATCCTAATAGAAAATGTGAAAGAATTAGCAAAATTCTTAAATTAAAATATTTTAGAATAGTCACAAAATCAAATAATACTAACAAGAATTTTCCATTTAGAATTCATTTAGAAAAAAAGCATTTAAAAATGATTGAAAAGATAATTAATCTTTAGTAATTTTTAAAACACCTATAAAAGCTTCTTGGGGAATCTCAACTCTTCCAAATTGCTTTGACCGTGCCTTACCTTTTTTTTGTTTCTCTAAAAGTTTTCTTTTTCTGTCTGTGGCTCCTCCACCATGGATTTTTGTTAAAACATCTTTTTTAAAACCTTTAATTGTTTCTCTGGCAATAATTTTACCTCCAATTGCTGCTTGAACTGGTATCATAAAATTATGCCTTGGTATTAAATCTTTTAATTTTTCACAGACTTCTCGTCCTGTTCTCTGCGCAAAATTCTTATGTATCATCATCGCCAAAGCATCTACTGGTTCTGAATTCACTAAAATTCCAAGCTTAACTAAATCTCCTTCTCTATGCTCTATTATTTCATAGTCAAAACTTGCGTAACCACTAGTCATAGATTTTAATCTATCATTAAAATCAAAAACAACCTCGTTTAAAGGTAATTCATAATTTAGTACAGCTCTGTTACCTGAATAACTCAAGTTAGTTTGTATGCCTCTTTTATCTTGGCACATTTTAATTATTGATCCTAAATATTGGTCAGGTGTAATTACAGTTGCTTTAATCCATGGTTCTTCAATTAATTTAATTAATGATGGATCTGGTAAACTTGATGGATTTTGAAGATCCATAATACTTCCGTTGTTCATGTAAACCTTATAAACAACACCTGGTGTTGTTGTTAGCAAGTTAACATCAAACTCTCTTTCTAATCTTTCAGTTACTATTTCAAGGTGCAATAATCCTAAAAAACCACACCTAAAACCAAGACCTAATGCTGATGACGATTCTGGCTCAAATGAAAAACTTGCATCATTCAACTGGAGCTTTGCTAATCCATCTTTTAATTTTTGATATTCAGAGCTATCCACTGGAAATAATCCACAAAATACGACTGGTTTACTTGGCTTAAATCCTGGTAAAGCTTCCTTTAAAGGCTTGCTAGCATCACAAATTGTATCTCCAACTTTTGTATCTGACAAAACCTTTATTCCAGTTGTTATAAATCCAATTTCACCTGTATTTAATTCACTTATATCTGTGGGTTTAGGAGTAAATACTCCTACTTTTTCAACAATGTATTCTTGATTAGTTGACATCATCTTAATTCTCATGTTTTTTGAAAGTTTTCCATCAATCACTCTTACTAAGATAACAACACCTAAATAAGTATCATACCAGCTGTCAACTAATAAACATTTTAAATCAGATAAACTTTCACCTTTAGGTGCAGGTAAAACATTAATTATTTGCTCCAAAATATCATTAATACCTTCACCTGTTTTTCCAGAACAAGGAATGGCACCTTCAGTATCTATTCCTATTACATCTTCAATCTGTTTTTTTGTTTTTTGTAAATCTGATGCTGGTAAATCTACTTTGTTTAATACAGGTACTATCTCATGATTTATATCTAGTGCTTGATAGACATTAGCTAATGTTTGTGCTTCTACTCCCTGGGTACTATCAACAATTAATATGGAACCTTCACAAGCATAAAGCGATCTACTAACTTCATAACTAAAATCAACGTGTCCAGGTGTATCTATAATATTTAAAATATAATTTTTGCCGTCTTTAGCTTTATAGTTTAGTTTTACCGTTTGAGCTTTAATAGTAATCCCTCTTTCACGTTCAATATCCATAGAATCTAAAACTTGAGATTTCATTTCTCTTTCCGTAAGACCGCCACAGCTATGAATAATTCTATCTGCTATAGTAGACTTACCATGATCTATATGTGCTATAATTGCAAAATTTCTAATATTATGAATCGCGCTCATTTACTTTACGAACGTATCTTTGCACCAGTTTTATTCTCAACTGTTTTGATTATTAAATTATTAATATTATCTAAATCACTATCATTGAGTGTTTTTTCTTGAGATTGAATTGTAACACTAATAGCTATTGATTTTTGATTTTCAGGAATATTTTCACCTTCATATACATCAAAAACTTTTATATTGCTTATTAAATTTTGATCCACACTTGAAATAGCATTTATTAATTCTTGAGCATTAACATCTTTATTAACTATAAAAGCAAAATCTCTTTCTGATTTTTGATAGTCTGAAAAAGTAAATTTTGTTTTTTGATTATTCAATGTTTTGTTAGGTAATTTTAAGTTATCTAAGAAAATTTCAAATCCCACTATAGACTCAGATTTAATATCTATTTTTTTTAAGATATTAGGATGAATTTCGCCAAAATATGCTGCTACTTGCTCTTTACCTCTATTTAAAAATAGTCTACCTGATTTACCTGGATGATAATAATTAGGCGTTTCACTATCAATAAAAAATTTGTCAGAATTGAAACCAGCCTCAATTAAAGTTTGAATTACATCTTTTTTAGCATCAAATACATCTACATTTCTCTCTTCATCAATCCAAGATAATCTTGATTTTTTTCCTGCTGACAAACCACAAACAACTATATTTTGTTCCCCTGGATTAGATCCTGTAAAAATAGGACCAATTTCAAATATGGATAAATCTTTAAATCCTCTATCCAAATTTTTATTCATATACATAATTAGATTTGAGAATATTGAGTTTCTTAAAACTCCTAACTCAGAACTAATTGGATTTACAATCTTAATTTCTTTATTTGTACCTCTAAAATGATCATTGTAATTTGAATCTGTAAATGACCAAGTTATTGCCTCTAGATAACCCTTTGAAGCGATTGCTCTTTGCAAGAAATGAAATAACTTTTGAAACTTAGTTAAAGTAGATTTGGTTCTTTCTTTTATTGGATCTATAGTTTTAATTTTATCGTAACCACTTATTCTTACTAATTCTTCAATAATATCTATTTCTTGTGAAATATCAGGTCTCCATGAAGGAATAGTTAATTTTAAATATTTATTTTCTTTTTTAATTTTAAAACCAAGATCTTCTAAAATTTTAAGCATCTCTTTATTAGAAATTTTAAAACCAGTTATTTTTTTAAATAAATTAGGATCAAATTTAATAATTTTGATTTTATAAGTTTCAATTTTTTGAATATCAATTTTACTAATTTCACCACCACAAATTTCTTTAATCAGTAATGCTGCTTTATTTAATCCACTTTCAATTGACAATGGGTCGATACCTCTTTCGAATCTAAATTTTGCATCTGTATCTAGGTTTAATTTTTTTGATGTACTTCTTATTGACCTGGGATCAAAATAAGCTGACTCTAATAATATATTTTTAGTATTAAATTCTGTACCAGACCTTGTGCCTCCAATAATTCCACCTAATCCCAATACACCCTTGTTGTCACTTATTACACACATACCTTCATCTAATTTGTAGTTTTTATTATCTAAAGCAGTAAATTCTTCTCCATATTTTGAATTTCGAACTGTAATACCTCTATCAATTTTGTCGGCATCATAAGCATGTAGCGGACGGTTAATATCAAGCATTACATAATTAGTAATATCAACTATTGCTGAAATTGGCTTTTGACCAATTGAAACTAGTTTGTCTTTTAGCCATTTGGGACTTTCAGTATTTTTTACATTAGCAATTAAACAACTACCAAAAGAAAGACATCCTTGACCTTTTTCTTTATTAATTTTTACTTTTATTGATTGCTTTGTTTTTGAGTTAATTTTTTTTTGTTTAATATCTTTCATCTTACCAAAACCAGCAGCAGCAAGATCTCTGGCTATTCCTCTTACCCCAAGACAATCTGGTCTATTAGGTGTAATTGATAGATCAATAAGATTTGAATTAGATTTTGAAAAATAACTTTTTCCAATGCTTTTTTGATATTTTGATGTTTTTAATTCTATGATTCCTTCGCTTTCATCTGATAAATTCAGTTCAGATTCGGAGCAAAGCATTCCATAAGAAGTTACATTTCTGATTTTAGTAACAACTAGTTTTACTTTACTCTTTGGAACAATCGCTCCTGGAGGAGCATATATAGTAATTAATCCCTCTTTTGCATTAGGAGCGCCACATACGACTTTTTTTAATTCTATTTCCCCAATATCAACATCACAAACCTTAAGTCGATCTGCATTTGGATGTTTCTCTGTCTTTATAATTTTAGCTACTTTAAATAAATCAAGACCTGAGGATAAATTTTCAATACTTTCAACCTCTAGTCCAACGTTAGTGAGTTGTTCCAAAAGTTTTTCTTCCTTTAAGTTTGTATTTAGGTGATCTTTTAGCCAATCAAATGTGATCTTCATCGACTTAAGCCTCTATAATTTGTTGGTACATCTAACGGGTCAAAACCAAAATGATTTAACCATCTATAATCACAATCAAAGAAAGATCTTAAATCGTTAATACCATATTTAAGCATTGCCAGTCTATCAATCCCAATACCAAATGCGTATCCTTGAAACTTTGACGGATCTACTTTCACATTTTTAAGAACATTTGGATGAACCATCCCACATCCTAGAATTTCAAGCCATTGATTTCCTTCACCTATAATAATTTTACCATCTTTAATTTCGTACCCAATATCTACTTCTGCGGAAGGCTCCGTAAAAGGGAAATGACTAGGTCTAAATCTCATTTTAATTTTTTCAACTTCAAAAAACTCTTTAATAAAATAATTTAAACAACCTTTTAAATGACCCATATTAATATCTTTATCGATGCACAGACCTTCTACTTGATGAAACATTGGGGCATGAGTTTGATCACTATCAGATCTATATGTTCTGCCAGGCGCAATAATTTTAAAAGGAGGCTTATCTTTCAACATTGTTCTAATTTGAACAGGAGAAGTATGTGTTCTTAATAAAGTTTCTTTAGTCTCATCAAGATAAAACGTGTCATGCATATCTCTTGCTGGATGATTATCTGGAGTATTTAAAGCTGTAAAATTATTATATTCATTCTCTACATCTGGCCCTTCCTCTACACTAAATCCTATTTCTGAAAAGATTGAGGAAATTTCATCGATTGTTTGCGAAACAGGATGAATTTTACCTCTTACAAAAGATCGCTCAGGAAGAGTTACATCAGTTTTTTCTTTTTCTAATTTTTCATTTATCTTTGTTAGTTCAATCTTATTTATTTTATCAATAATTAGATTTTGTAACTCATCTTTAATCTTATTGAGATCAGATGCGAATTTTTTTCTATCATCCTCAACAATTGAACTAATGTTTTTAAATTGTAATGAGATCAAACCATTTTTCCCAAACAACTCTGTTTTAATATTATTTATTTCATCAATGCTTAAATTATTATTAAGTTTTGATATGAATTGGTCTCTAATATTTTTTATGTCTGACATATTGGTAGATTATTTCCTTAAGAAATAAAAACAATAGAGAAGATTAATTTAAAGCTGATTGGGCTTTTTGTACAATTGTTTTAAATGCTTCTGGACTATCGTAAGCAATTTCAGCAAGAATTTTTCTGTCAATTGCAATACCACATTTGCTAAGACCACTAATAAATTTTGAATAGGTCATACCTTCAGCCCTAACGCCTGCATTGATTCTTTGTATCCATAAAGATTTAAAATCTCTTTTTTTGTTTCTTCTGTCTCTGTAAGCATATTGCATTGCCTTTTCCATTGCTTGCTTTGCAACTCTTATAGTATTTTTTCTTCTACCCCACTGCCCTTTGACAGCTTTTAAAACTTTTTTATGTTTAGCTTTACTTGTTACACCTCTTTTAACTCTTGCCATTATTAACCTCTTAAGCTGTAAGGCATATACGATTTAACAATTTTTCCATCTTGCTTGGACATTGTCGTGGTGCCTCTTAATTTTCTTATTTGTGAATTAGTTCTTTTAATCATACCATGTCTTTTACCTGCTTGCGCACTGATCACTTTACCTTTTGCAGATATTTTAAATCTTTTTTTTGCTGAGCTTTTTGTTTTTAATTTTGGCATAATTCTGCGGTGTTATACAAAGATTGATATAAATTTACAACCTCTATTAATGCTTATAAAGGTTGGATTACCATTATCATTTGTTTACCATCAAACTTTGGGTGTAATTCTACCTTGCCAATGTCCTTCATGTCCTCTTTAATTTTACTCATTAACTCATTCCCTAAGTGCGAGTGTTGAAGTTCACGACCTTTAAATCTTATTGTAAATTTTACTTTATCTCCTTTAGCTATGAATTTTTTAGCATTCTTTACTTTAAAATCATAATCGTGAGTTTCTGTAACTGGTCTCATTTTGATTTCTTTTAATAAAACAATCTTTTGTTTTTTTTTAGCAAGATTTGCTTTTTTCTGTGCATCATATTTATACTTACCCATATCCATTATTTTACATACAGGTGGATTTGCATTAGCTGCAATTTCAATTAAATCTAATTCTTGATTTTTTGCCATTGAAATAGCTTCATTAGTATTCATCACACCAAGATTCTTGCCATCGCTTGCAATTACTTGAACATCTGGTGATGAAATCCTATTATTTGACCTTGGACCTCGATCTTTAGTTCTTCTCTGAAAGTAATTTTGTTTAAAATCTGCCACTTAGTTTGAAGATGCTTTGTTTAAAGCAGAGAATGTTTTTAAAAATATACTCAATTCCATATTTTCTTGTTTATTAGAGTCTAATCTTCTAATCGTTACTGAATTGGAGTCAACTTCTTTTTTACCACAAATTAATAAAAGGGGTATTTTTGCTAAAGAATGATCTCTAATTTTATAATTTAAATTATTATTTTTTAAATCTACTGCAGAGCTAATACCTACTTTTTTTATTTCTTTAGATACTTTGATTGCATATTCATTAAATTCTTCTGAAATAGGTATCACCATAGTCTGTAAAGGAGATATCCAAAAAGGAAACTTGCCCGCATAGTTTTCAATAAGAATTCCAATAAATCTTTCTAAAGAACCAAACAATGCTCGATGAAGCATAACAGGTACTTTTTTACCTCCATCTTTATCAACATAAGAAGCATCCAATCTTCCTGGTAGATTTAAATCAACCTGTAAAGTTCCACATTGCCAATCTCTACCAATAGCATCTCTTAATACAAACTCAATTTTAGGACCATAAAATGCACCCTCACCTTTATTAATAGTATATTCTAAATTAGATGCTTTTACTGCTTCAAGCAAAGATGCTTCTGCTTTATCCCAAACTTCATCCTCTCCAACTCTTACTTCTGGTCTATCTGCATATTTAAGAATTACATTTTCAAATCCTAAATCTTTATAAATATCCAAAATTAAATTTGTTACCTCTAAACATTCGCTTGTAATTTGATCCTCAGAACAAAATATATGAGCATCATCTTGCGTAAATGCTCTCACTCTTAACAGGCCATGTAAGGCTCCTGATGGTTCATAGCGATGAACTTTTCCAAATTCAGTAATTCGTAATGGTAGATCTCTATAACTTTTTAATCCTTGGTTGAAGACTTGAATATGACCTGGACAATTCATAGGTTTTATTGCAAATACTTTTTCATCTGGGGTCTCAGATGTATACATGTTTTCTCCGTATTTTTCCCAATGTCCTGATTTTTCCCATAATTGTCTATCTAAAATCTCAGGTGTATTTACTTCTTTATATCCGGCAGCATCTTGCCTGCTTCTCATATAATTAATTAATTTTTGAAATAGAGCCCATCCCTTTTCATGCCAAAATACTGAACCAGGACTTTCTTCTCTAAAATGAAATAGATCCATTTCTTTTCCTAATTTACGATGATCTCTTTTTTCAGCTTCTTCAATTCTTTTTAAATATTCATCTAGATCTTTTTGTGTTGCCCAGCTTGTACCATATATTCTTTGCAACATTTCATTGTTAGAATCACCTCTCCAATAAGCACCCGAAACTTTAGTAAGTTTAAAAAATTTTCCAATTTTACCTGTTGAAGAAAGGTGTGGTCCTCTACAAAGGTCATGCCAATCACCATGAAAATAAATCGACACATCTTCGTTTTCTGGGATTGTTTTGATTAATTCTGCTTTATAGGTTTCACCTTTTTTTTTAAAATGTTTAATAGCTTTGTTTCTTTGCCAAACTTCTCTCTTTGTAATTTCATTTCTATCCACAATTTCTTTCATCTTATTTTCAATTTTTTCTAAATCATCTTTAGTAAAAGGTTCTTTCCTTGCAAAATCATAGTAAAAACCATTTTCAATAACCGGCCCAATAGTTACTTGTGTTCCTGGAAATAATTCTTGTACTGCCATTGCTAAAATATGTGCCGTATCATGTCTTATGGTTTCTAAGCCCTCAGGATTTTTTGATGTAAAAATTTTAATAGAACAATCTTTTTCTATTAAGAAATCTAAATCTTTTAAATCACCATCAACACTTATTACCACCGCCTGTTTAGCGAGTGATTTGCTAATTTTTTCAGCTACATCTAGACCTGTAACTTTATTTGCAAATGTTAAATTATTTCCGTCTGGTAATGTTATTATAGGCATTTAATTTAATATTCTTTTATACTCTGAATAAGTAGAAAAACACATTTTTTCAACATTAAATTTTTGAATTATATTTTTTCTTCCTTCAATACCAATTGATTTTAAAGACATTTCATCCATGGAGATTGTTTTTAGAATTTTTTGACTTAATGATTTAGGATTACCTGACTCAAATAAAAAACCTGTTTTTTCATCAACTATTGTTTCTTTCGATCCACCAATATTACTAGCTATAATTGGCTTTTCCATTGATTGTGCCTCTACTGCTACTCTACCAAAAGCTTCTGGCTCTGTGGATGCTGACACTATTATATCTGAAACTTTATAAGCTAAAGCCATATCTTTACAGTGATCAATAAATCTTATCTGTTTTATCATTCTATATTGCTCACAAAGTCTAATAAGTTTTTTTTTATATAAATCTCTACCTTGATTACTTCCTAAAATCACTGCATAAAAAGCTTCATAGCCTAGCTCGATATTAACTAAATTAATAGCATCAATAAAAACTTCTTGTCCTTTCCAAGATGTAAGTCTCCCAGGTAAAAGTATTATTTTTTTATCTTTTTCTATTCCCCAATTTTTTAACAATTTTTTTTCATCACTTTCTAATTTGGTTGAAGGTTCAAAATAATCAACATTAATTCCTCTAAAAATTACTAAAAGTTTTCTATTACCATCAATAAATTTTTTATAGTTTTCTTTTATGTGTGAAAAAATAAAATTTGAACCAGCAATTATAAGGTCAGATCTAACCATCACAGAATTATAATATTTTTTAAATTTACTATTGAAATTATAAGTGCCATGAAATGTTGTGACAAATTTTCTTCCTGTAATCTTGGATGCCAATAAACATGACCAAGCAGGTGCACGACTTCTAGCATGTACAATCGAAATATCATTAAATAATATAATTCCAATTAGTAAAATAAAATTAGTAAAGATTAATAAAGGGTTTTTGCTATGAACGGGTAATCTGATAATTTTTACTTTTTTTTTATCAACAAATTTTAAAAGTTCTCCACCACTTGTTACAATAAATGACTTACAACCATTTTCGTGAAGATAATGAGCAATATCATAACATCCGGTCTCAGCTCCTCCATACCCTAATTTAGGAATAACTTGTAAAACTTTCAAATTAGATGACATGTGTTATTATTATATATTATTACTTCCAACTTATAAATAATTATGACTAACGTGAAATATTACAAAATCTCAAAAACAAAAAAAATTAGATATTTATTTAATTATTCTGCTAAAAATCTCTATATAGTTTTTCTTCATGGCTTTATGTCAGATATTGAAGGTGAAAAACCTAAAGTATTTTCAAAATTTGCAAAAAAAAATAAACTTGGATTTTTAGCAGTCGAATATTCTGGTCATGGAAAATCTTCTGGAGAATTTACTAAAGGAAATATAAGTAAATGGACTCACGAAACACAAAAATTAATTAAAAAAGTCGTAAAAAAAAAAAATTTTATATTAATTGGATCCAGTATGGGTTCTTGGATTTCACTTAATCAATTTAAACATTTTCAAAATCAAATTAAAGGCTTTTTAGGTATTGGTTCAGCACCAGAATTTTTAGAAAAGATAATGTGGAAAAAATTTACTAAAAAAATGAAGGCAGAAACAATAAAAAAAGGTGTTTATAATCTTAATCATGGAGGATATGAATACCCAATAACATATCAACTAATAAAAGATGGAAGAAAAAACAAAATATTACATAAAAAAATCAACCTAAAAATTCCTGTTACAATGATACATGGTAAGAAGGATGATACGGTACCAGTAGTTTATTCAAAAAGAGTTCTTAAAATATTTACAAATGCAAAAAAGAAACTTTTAATAATTAAAAATGGTGACCACAGTTTATTTAATAAGAAATTACAAAAAAAAATAATTAAGGAACTTGAATTAATTATTTAGCTAGCGTCTTTAATTTTAGATTTTAAGAAAATTGGATTTTCTAATTTATCAATCATTTCTTTTGGACAAACCTGTACAAAGTTAAGAACTTCTTTATCAAAGTTTTCAAAAATATTTTTAGATAAATTAGAATTTGTTTGTTTAAAATGTTCTTCTATTAAATCTTTTAAAAAATTTTTCCAATAATTTGTCTCGGGAGTTTGCCATACAACTGTCTCTGAATTAACTTTCTTTTCAAAGTCATTATTGAGATCATAAATAAACGCCATTCCTCCTGTCATACCAGCACCAAAATTATCACCTACCTCACCAAGAACTACTACTGCCCCACCTGTCATATATTCACATGCATTTGAATCACATCCCTCAATAACAGCTAATGCTCCTGAATTTCTTACTGCAAATCTTTCACCAGCTTGACCAGCTGCAAAAAGTTTTCCTGAAGTTGCTCCGTAAAGTACCGTATTTCCTATTATTGTGTTTTCATTGGAGATTAAATTACTTTCATCTGGAAGCTTAATTGATAATGTTGCGCCTGATAGACCCTTTCCAACATAATCATTAGCATCTCCTTTAAGAACAAGTTTTAAACCTTTTATTCCAAAAGCACCGAATGATTGACCAGCAGAACCCTTAAATACAAGGGTTAAAAAATCATGATCTAATTTTTCATTTCCATATTCTTTATACAAATAATGAGAAATTCTTGTTCCAACGGTTCTATTAGTATTTTTTATAATAAACTCTTTATCTATAATTCTTAATTTACCAATTTGATCTTTAATTTCAGGAATTATTTCTTGGTCTAAAGTATCTGGAACAAAATTAATTTCTTGTTTTTCACAATACCTTAAATTATTTCCTGGATCAGCTTGAACAAAAAGAGGATTTAGATCTAAGTCATCTAAATTTGAAGAAGCTTTACTTACTTGTCTCAATAAATCTGTTCTACCTATTATATCATTTAAAGATTTAAAACCTATCTCAGCTAAAATTTCTCTAACTTCTTGAGCAATAAACGAAAATAAATTAACTACTTTGTCAGGTGTACCTGAAAACTTTTTTCTCAATTCTTCATCTTGCGTACAAACTCCAACGGGACAAGTGTTTGAGTGACATTGTCTAACCATTATACAGCCCATTGCTACAAGAGCTGTGGTTGCAACACCGTACTCTTCTGCACCCATCATTGCAGCTATAACAATATCTCTTCCTGTTTTAATACCACCATCAGTTCTTAAAGTTACAGTATGTCTTAAATTATTTAATGTTAAAACTTGATTAGCTTCCGTTAAGCCCATCTCCCACGGAATACCAACATATTTAACACTAGTTTGAGGTGTTGCTCCTGTACCACCATTATGACCTGAGATTAAAATTATATCTGCTTTTGCCTTAGCGACTCCAGCTGCAATTGTTCCAATTCCTGAAGATGCAACTAATTTTACTCCAACTCTTGCTTTAGGATTAATCTGTTTAAGATCATAAATTAATTGGGCTAAATCTTCGATTGAATAAATATCGTGATGAGGAGGAGGAGATATTAATGTTACGCCAGGTGTTGAGTGTCTTAATCTAGCAATTTCATCTGTAACTTTAAAACCAGGTAACTGTCCTCCCTCACCAGGCTTTGCTCCCTGAGCTATTTTAATTTCTATTTCATTACAATTATTTAAATAATTAATTGTTACTCCAAATCTTGCTGATGCAATTTGTTTTACTCTAGAGTTTGCGCTGTCTCCATTATCCATTTTGGTAAATCTTTTTTCATCCTCTCCCCCTTCTCCACTACAAGAGGCTCCTTTAATTCTGTTCATTCCAATTGCTAAAGTTTCATGAGCCTCTTTAGACAAAGCACCATGAGACATACTACCACTTCCAAATCTTTTTAAAATATTTTCAATGGGCTCAACTTCAGAAAGAGCTATAGGAGCATTTAAATTTCTTTGTCTAAAACCAATAAGATCTCTTAAATTTATTGGTGGTAAATTATAAATTCCGTCAACATATTTTTTATATCCCTCATAAGAGTTTGATCCAACAGAACTTTGTAACATATGCATTAACTTGCCTTGGTATTGATGAGTTTCTCCATTTTTCCTATATCTATATAATCCACCAATAGGCAAGACTGAACTATTTTGATCAAATGCTTCTTTATGAATAATTCTTAATTTTTTTTCAATTCCATTTAATCCTATTCCTGAGATTTTAGATAAGACACCTGGAAAATATTCTGATGCAACCGTTCTACTTAAACCAACAGTCTCAAAATTACATCCACCTCTATATGAGCTTAAAACTGAAATTCCCATCTTTGACATTATTTTTAAAAGGCCGTAATTTACTGATTGAATGAATCTTTCTACGCATTCATCATAAGCAAATTTACCAAATAATTTTTTTTCAAATCTTTGATATAAACTGTCTAATGCTAAATAAGGGTTAACTGTAGTTGCTCCAGAGCCAATAAGAGTTGCAAATGAGTGAGTATCTAATGCTTCGCCTGTTTGGGCATTGATAGATGCATATCCTCTTAATTTATTTTTAATAAGATGAGTATTTATCGCTCCAACACTCAACAGCATTGGAATTGCCAACCGATTTTCAGCAACACCTTTATCGCTTAGAATTAGATGAGTTAATCCTTTTCTGACAGAAATTTCTGACTCATTTTGAATTCTCTTAATTGCATTCTCAAGTGTTTCTTGCTTATCAAATGTACAATCAATTGTAATAGAATTATTTCCAAAAAAGTTTATAAATTTTCCTAATTGTGAATTTGATAAAATAGGACTATCTAGAACATAAATATTTTCTTCAGTTAAATTTGTAAAATCAAGAATATTTCCAAGATTTCCAAATCTTGTTTTTAAACTCATAACTTTGTTTTCTCTTAATGAGTCGATTGGAGGGTTGGTTACCTGGCTAAAATTTTGCCTAAAAAAATGATAAAGTGGCCTATATTTGTCTGATAGTACTGCTAAAGGGGTATCATCTCCCATTGATCCTGTTGCTTCTTTTGCATCTTCAGCCATTGGATGAAGAATAAGCTCTAAATCTTCAAGACTATAACCAAATGAATGTTGTCTTTTTCTAAGTTCTTCACCAGAAAAAAAAGGTTTTTCATTTTTGATAAAAAGTTTTTTGTCCAATTCAACAATTTGATTATTAAAATGTTTATATTCCTTCGCTAGATAGTCTTTAATTTGACTATTGGTAAATACTTTTCCTTTTTCTATCCTTACACCAATTATTTCTCCAGGTCCAAGCCTACCCTTAGTAACTATCTTTTTTTCATTTAACTCTACCATTCCAGTTTCTGATCCAGCACAAAGAATTTTATCTTTGGTAATTGTGAATCTCATTGGACGAAGACCATTTCTATCTGTGGCAGCTATCACCCACTCATTGTCTGTTCCAGCTATAGCTGCTGGACCATCCCAAGGTTCCATTGTGCTATTCAAAAAATTAAATAATTTTCTATGATCTTTCGAAAGTGTTTTACTTTTCTTAGACCATGCATCTGGAACTAACATTAATTTAGCAAGGGGTGCTGGCTGACCAGAAACATTCAATAACTCAAAAACACTATCTAGAGCTGCTGAATCAGAAGATCCTGTGGGAATTACTGGTCTTAAATTTTCAATATTATCAAAATTAGTACTGGCCATTTCTTGCTCATGAACTTTCATCCAATTATAATTTCCTTTTAAAGTATTTATTTCTCCATTATGAGCAATGGCTCTAAAAGGTTGAGCAAGATCCCAACTTGGAGCAGTATTGGTAGAAAATCTTTGATGAAATATTGCATAACGTGATATAAATCTTTCATCTTTTAAGTCTATGTAAAACTCTGAAATAGATTCAGCTAAAAACATTCCTTTGTAAATAATAGATTTTGAACTAAGTGAACAAATATAAAATCCATCTAAAGCATTTTTGATTGCTTCTTTTTCTATTTTCCTTCTTGACTCATAAAGCTTACGCTCAAGATTTTTCTCTTTTAAACTCTTATCATTATGTTTAAATAATACCTGGGTAATTTCTGGTCTTGTAAAGTTAGCTTTCTCTCCTAAAACTTTTGGGTTAACAGGTACTTGTCTCCAACCGTATATATTAAAATTACTCTTAGTAAGTTCACTCTCTACTATTGTTCTTGCATTTTCTTGAGCTTCATAATCATTTCTTGGTAAAAAAATCATTCCAACGCATATTTCAGAACCATCATGCTTGTGTCCTGTTAATTCAATTTTTTCAGCAAAAAAATCAGATGGTATTTCTAGGTGGATACCAGCTCCATCTCCAGTTTTGCCATCAGCATCAACTGCACCCCTGTGAAAAACAGCCTTTAGTGCATTTATTCCATATTCCACTACTCTCCTTGACTTTTTACCTTCAGTTGAAGCTATAAGGCCAACACCACAAGCATCATGTTCCATGTTTTTAGAATAAACATTTCCATCCTTTAAAATTTTTAAATTTTTTAAATAATTTTTCATTATGCTACTTTTACTGATTTAGAGACATTCTTTTCTAAAAATTTTCTAATGGAATTTGCTACGTCTCTTCCATCTCTGATTGCCCATACTACTAATGAAGCTCCCCTAACTATATCGCCAGCAGCAAACACACCAGGAATATTACTTTCCATTGTATCAAAGTCTACCTTTAAGGTACCCCACTTTGTTACTTGTAAATTTTTAGAGTTAAATAAATTTGGTAAATTCTCAGGGTCAAATCCTAGTGCTTTTATAACAATATCTGCTTTAATATTAAATTCTGAATTATCTTGAACTTCAGGTTTTCTTCTTCCACTATCATCGGGATCACCTAGTTTAATTTTATCTACAATTAAACTTTCAACTTTATTTTTTCCGACAAATTCTTTAGGACTTGATAACCATACAAATTCAACTCCTTCTTCTTCAGCATTTGCAACTTCACGTGCAGATCCTGGCATGTTTTGTTTGTCTCTTCTGTATAAACATTTTACTGATTTAGCATTCTGTCTTATAGAAGTTCTAACACAATCCATTGCTGTATCTCCCCCACCTATAACAACAATATCTTTTCCTTCCGCGTTTAAAGTTCCATTTTCAAATAATTCTACCTTATCTCCTAGACCTTTTTTATTTGACGCAGTCAAAAAATCCATAGCAGGAAAGATATTTGCTAAATCTTTTCCAGGTAAATCAATTTCACGAGCCTTATAAACTCCTGTAGCAATTAAAATTGCATCATGCCTTTCTCTTAATTGGTCCAAAGAAGCATCTTTACCTACTTCAAAATTTTGAACAAATTTAATACCTCCATCTTCCAAGAGTTTGGTTCTTCTTTCAACTACAAATTTTTCTAATTTAAAATTAGGGATACCATAAATTAATAATCCACCTGATCTATCATAACGGTCATATATTGTAATTTGATATCCAACTTTACGTAACTCTTCAGCTGCTGCCAAACCTGCAGGGCCAGCACCTATGATTCCTACACTCTGACTTTTTTCGCTTTTAACTTTTATTGGTTTAACCCAGCCTTCTTTCCAGGCAGTATCAGTAATATATTTTTCAACGGAACCAATAGTTACCGTTCCGTGTCCAGATTGTTCAATAACACAATTTCCTTCACATAGTCTATCTTGTGGGCAAATCCGTCCACATACTTCTGGCATATTGTTAGTGCTTTGAGATAGCTCGTATGCCTCTTTTAATCTTCCTTCAGCTGTTAATTTTAGCCAATCAGGAATATTATTACTTAAAGGGCAATGAACTTGGCAGAATGGAACTCCACATTGTGAGCATCTACTAGACTGTTCTTCAGCTTTTTCTTTAATAAAATCATTATAAATCTCATTAAAATCATCTTTTCTGTCTAATATCTCTCTTTTAGGTGGGTTTTGCTGACCTATATTTACAAATTTTAGCATTTTATCTGACATGATTTACCCTTATATTTATTAAATATATATTAAGTTTTTCAATATATAAAGCACAACAAGGTCAATAATACTTACCTAAAATTATTTAATTATCAGTTTTATATGGTTTTTTCAAAACTTGCATAGCTAATATGTTAAAATCGAATTGTTTTAAATGAATATTTTTTAAGCTACGAAGACTAGATGTTTCAAAATATTATAGAAGTTATAATTCTTTCAGTAATTCAGGGGGTATCAGAATTTTTACCAATAAGCTCCTCTGCACATTTAATATTAGTTTCAAGTTTGTATGAATTTAAATCTAACTCTTTAATAATAGATATTAGTCTTCATTTAGGATCTTTATTTGCAATAATTTACTTTTTTCGTGAGGAATTGTTAGATATTAAAAATAATAAAAGAATTTTAAGCTTGATTATTTTAGGGTCAATTCCTTTATTTGTTGTGGGATATATTTTATATTCAACAGGTATAATTTATAGTTTAAGAAATATTAAAATAATTGCTTGGTCGACATTAATATTTGGAATTCTATTATATATTGCTGACAAAAATCGATTTGATAAAAAAATTTCTACAAATTTAAATTTTCAAACTATTTTTTTTATAAGTATCTTTCAAATACTTTCACTTGTTCCAGGTGTGAGTAGAGCAGGCATAACTATTACTGCGGCAAGAATTTTAAAATTTAATAGATTAGACTCAAGCAAAATATCATTTTTACTCTCAATACCTGCACTAGCTGGTGCGAGCTTCATTGGGTTAAAAGATTTACTCAATCAACCTGTTGATTTAAATTACTTAATAATTATTGCTATTTTGGGTTCTTTTATTTTTTCATTTATAACTGTTAAATTTTTTTTAATTTATATTAATAAATTTTCAATGAATGCTTTTGTAATTTATAGAATTATTATCGCATTAATTTTATTTTTTATAATCTACTCTTAATTTTCTTTATGTCTGGAACTATTTGAGAAAAAATAACTGCTATCAATATTAAAACACATCCCATAATATTATTTGTGTTTAATACTTGATCTAAAATTATCCAGGCTGCAACAACTGCAAAGACTCCTTCGAGAGAATAAATAATTGCTGCTGGAGCCTCTTCAATATTTTTTTGTGCAAACATTTGAAGTGTAAATGCAATACCTCCTGATAAAACTCCTGCATAAATAATTGAGGAACTCTCTAATAAAATATTAGAAAAAACTATATCTTCAAAAATGTAAGCGAATATAAATGATAATGATGCAACAAAAAGTCCTTGCAATGCAGCATAAAAAATAGGGATATCAAATATTTCCATAAATTTGCCTGCAAAAATTATATGGAATGCCCAGAATAACGAACATAAAATTACTAGTGCATCACCCTTCATTACTTCTGAGTCTGAAAAATTACTTAAAAGATAAACGCCATATATACAAAGACCAATTGAAGGCCAAATGCTCCAATGAACTTTTTGAGAATAAATAAAAAATAATAAAATTGGAACTAATGGTACATAAAAAACTGTAAAAAATGCAGCATTTGCAACGTTTGTATACTGTAGAGAAGCTTGTTGCAGTGATGTTCCTAGAAACAAAGAAAACCCCATAAAAATTAAATATTTAAAAAATTTCTTTCTATCTAAATCAATTTGTTGGAATATTTTTTTTCTTTCAAAAATAAATGCTACTGGCAATATTGTAATAAACCCAATAAAAAAGCGAGCTGCATTAAAAGTTAATGGACCTATATTGTCCATACCTGTGTCTTGGGCAATAAAAGCGGTACCCCAGATAAAAGTTGTTACTAAAGCACAGAATATAGAAAATGATTTTGTCATAATATTTTAAAATTAGAAATTCTTAATTCAAACCAATAGTCTTACATCTGCTACTAAAATCTTCCATATTAATGTAACAACCAGCCATTTTTCTTTTACCTTTAAAAGATCCTCTTCCATGCAAAATTCTCCAATTATTAAAAATTAATAATTCTCCTGGTTTTAAGATATGTCTCCATTGAAATTCTTTTGAATTTGCCAAATTATCAAATTTCTTGATTGCTTCATAAAATTTGACTGTAAGTGATTCATCCATTCTAAATTCTGTTCGGTCATAATTATTAAAACTTACTTGAATTAATTGTTCGTTATCTAACCTGAAAATAGGTCTTTTAGCTTCAAGCATTACTCCATCACCAACATATTTCCCAGGTACCTCAATTCTTGACATTAGATCAAATAAATTTTTATCATCATTTTTTATAACTTTAGCTATATTAAAGCCATCCACCATTATAGACTCGCCACCTTTAGCTTTATAATCACAACATAATAACAATTGTAAACCTGGTGCATCAATGCTGTATGTGGAGTCTGTATGTGGCCTGAGTTCTTCTTGAGTATAAGCACTATCAGCCATATCTTCATTTGACTCAAATTCCCAAAGTCCACCAAAAATAGATTGCCTAACATAGCCAATCTTTTTTGCTAAAATCTCAACAGTTTTTAAATTAGTATCACAATTAGTGATTACACAAAAACCAAGACTATATAATTTTTTTAAAAAAGTTTTAAATCCTTCATCATCTAAAATATCTTTAAAGTTAAAATATATATCTTCTTTAATATCTTTTTTTTTCCAAAGCTCTAAATTATGATTATTATTTTTTTTGTTTAATATATTTTTAAAAAGATATTCTGAAGAATATTTGACGACATTTTCCATATCTGACCATAAAATTTCTAAATGACTTCCATCATTTTTAATTTTTGCTTGTTTAATTTGAATTCCAATATCCAAAGATGCTGTATAAGTTTTTCTTTGGTGGCTTCTTTTATCCCAATTTTCCTCATCTTTAGCATGATCTCTTAACCATATATTGGGAAAATTTTCCTGATGTTTATTCTTGAACTTTACGCTCAGACTGTTTGGTAAGATTTTAATATTTTCAATCATTGCCTATATTTTAAATAACTTTTAAGTAAAATTATACTGCTAATTTATAAGCAAAATTTTTTCCAAGATTTTCTTTTAAATCATTGTTAAATCTAGCCGCTTCTGCACCATCAATAATTCTATGATCATATGATAATGATAACGGCAACATAACTCTCGTTTGAAATTTTCCATCTAAGTAAACTTGCTTTTTCTCTGATCTTCCAACTCCTAATATAGCTACCTCAGGAAAATTTATTATAGGTGTAAAGAAAGAACCACCTATCCCACCTAAACTTGTAATAGTCATAGATCCACCAAATAATTCTTTCTTATCTATTTTTAAATTTCTACAAAGTTCACTTACTTCTTTTAATTCTTTGCCAATTGATGAAATTTTTTTATTATTTGCATCTCTTATCTTTGGTACCATCAATCCATTATTAGTATCTACAGCAACACCAATATGATAATATTTTTTTAAGGTCATTTTACCACTTTCAATCTCGTCTATTGATGAATTAAAACTAGGAAATTTTTTAAGAGAAGCTACTAATGCTTTTATAATGAATGCTAATGGAGTAATTTTAATTTTTTCATCTGTATATATATCTTTTAAAGAATTTCTAAAAGTTTCCATTTCGGTTATATCTGCTTCATCGTGATTTGTTACATGAGGAATAGTAGTCCACGATTTTGTAAGATAAGTTGAGGCTAATTTTTTTACTCTTGGAATATCTTTAATTTCAATTTCTCCAAAATCAGAGTGATTAAATTCATTTTTAATTTTACTTGGTTTACTTATTTGAATTTCATTATTATTTTTAGATTTTAAATAAACAAATTTTTTAATATCACCCTCAACTACTCTTCCATCCTTTTCGCTTCCAGTTACTTGATTAATTTCTATTCCAAGTTCTCTTGCAAATTTTCTAGCTTTTGGACTTGCTGAAACAATATCTCTGATTTTGCTTTGATCTGTAGGACTTTTATCAATATCTTTTTTTATTAATTTATTTTTTTTTTTATCTTCTTCACTTTTTGGTTTTTCTGTAATTTCTTTATTAATATTTAATGTATTTTCTAAAACTAATATTAAATCACCTTCTGAAACTTTATCTCCCACTTTTGTTTTTAAAGATTTTATTTTTCCCTCATAATTTGATGGAATTTCAACACTAGATTTATCACTTTCTATTGTTATTAAAGGGTCATTTTTTTTTATCAACTCACCTTCTTTTACAAGCACTTCGATTACTTCAATATCTTCAAAATCTCCTATGTTTGGTACTTTAATCTCGATATCTAACATTTTATAATTTAGTAGGCATAGATTTGCTGCCATCAATATTGTATTTTTTCATTGCTTCTTTTGCATATTTTGACGATATAAGTTGTTCTTTTGCTAATATACTTAACCCATACGCAACAAGATGTTCTTTATCAACCTCAAAGAATTTTCTAAGATTTTTTCTTGTGTCACTTCTGCCAAAACCATCTGCCCCTAGAGAATAAAAACTTTTGCTTGTGTAAGGTCTTATTTGATCTGAATTCATTCTCATATAATCTGACGCAGCCATAATTGGTCCTTCAGTTTTACCAAGACATTTTTCAAAATATGATATTTTTTGATCTTTATCAGGGTTTAAAAGATTATACCTTTCAACCTCCATACCATCTTTTCTAAGTTCATTGAAACTAGTAACGCTCCATATTTCACTATCAATTTGATAATCGTTTTGTAAAATCTCTGCAGCAGACATCATTTCTCTAAGAATTGTCCCTGACCCTAAAAGTTGGATTTTAGTTTTTTTATATTTATTAAATTCTTTTATTTTATAAATTCCCTTTAAAATTCCCTCTTCACAACTTTTATCTTTTGGCATTTCAGGATGTGAATAGTTTTCATTCATAGTTGTTATATAGTAAAAAATATTTTCATTTTTTTCATGCATCCTTTTTAAACCTTCTCTAAAAATTACAGCTAATTCATAATGAAATGTTGGGTCATAAGTAACACAATTAGGAATAGTAGATGCAATCAAATGGCTATGGCCATCTTGATGTTGTAATCCTTCCCCTGCTAATGTTGTTCTTCCTGCTGTAGCTCCAATTAAAAAACCTCTAGCTTGACTATCTCCAGCAGCCCATGCAAAATCTCCTATTCTTTGGAAACCAAACATTGAATAAAAAATATAAATTGGGATCATCTCAAGATCATGATTTGTATATGAGGTTGCAGCTGCTATCCATGAAGACATTGCACCAGCTTCATTAATACCTTCTTCTAAAACTTGTCCACTTTTATCTTCTCTATATGAACTTAATTGAGCAGCATCTTCTGGTTCATACTTTTGTCCTTCGTGGGCATAAATGCCTATTTTTTGAAAAAAACCTTCCATGCCAAATGTTCTTGCTTCATCAGGAATAATTGGAACTAATCTTGGAGAAATATTTTTATCTCTTAATAAATTTGTCAACATCCTTACAAGTGCCATTGTAGTGGACATTTCTTTTTTTCCAGTTGATACTTTCATGAAATCAAAAATATCTTTTGAGGGTGCTTTAATTGGTTTTGCAAAAGTTGATCTTTCGGGCAGAAAACCACCTAACTTTATTCTTCTCTCTTTAATATATTGAATTTCTATAGATTTTTCATCAGGTCTAAAATATTCGATATTCCTTACTTGCTGATCGCTTAATGGAACATCAAAACGATCTCTATAATACATTAAATCATCAACATCTAATTTTTTTGTCTGGTGAGTGGTATTTACACTTTCTCCAGATTTTCCCATCCCATAACCTTTTATTGTTTTTGCAAGTATTACTGTTGGACTACCTTGATTTTTAGTTGCTTTATCATATGCAGCAAACACCTTATGTGGATCATGCCCACCTCTATTTAATCTCCAAATATCTTTATCTGATAAACTAGATACTAATTCTTTTGTTTCAGGATATTTTCCAAAAAATTTTTCTCTTACATACGCGCCATCTCTAGCTTTCATTGCCTGATACTCTCCATCAACAGTTTCATTCATTATCTTAACTAAATGACCAGTTTTATCATTTGCTAATAAAGAGTCCCAATATGACCCCCAAATTACTTTTATAACATTCCATCCAGCCCCTCTAAAACTACCTTCTAGTTCTTGAATAATTTTTCCATTTCCTCTTACAGGGCCATCTAATCTCTGAAGATTGCAATTAATAACAAAAATTAAATTATCTAAATTCTCTCTTGCAGCCAAACCGATTGCCCCCATTGACTCAGGTTCATCCATTTCTCCATCTCCTAAAAAAACCCAAACCTTTCTCCCTTCATCTTTAATTAGTCCCCTATTAATCAAATATTTCATATATCTTGCTTGATAAATTGCGAGCATAGGACCTAAACCCATCGAGACAGTTGGAAATTGCCAAAAATTTGGCATTAACCATGGATGAGGATAAGAAGATAGTCCGCCTGGTCTTACCTCTTGTCTAAAACTATCAAGCTGTTTTTCATTTAATCTTCCCTCTAAAAAAGCTCTAGCATACATACCTGGAGCACTGTGACCCTGAAAATAAACTAAATCTCCACCAAATTTATTATTTTTTGCTCTCCAAAAGTGATTCATTCCAATATCGTATAAGGTAGCAGCTGATGCAAATGTACCTATATGCCCGCCTAGTTCAGGGAATTTTTTATTTGCTCTCACGACCATCGCAGCTGCATTCCATCTAATAAGAGATCTAATTCTTCTTTCTATATTTTGATCTCCATTAGACTTTATCTCTGTTTCAGGGGGGATTGTATTTATATAAGGTGTATTTTGAGTATGAGGAATATTCGCTCCCTCGCGATATGCTTTATTAATTAGTTCTTTAATTAAAAAATGAGCTCTTTGATTGCCATCTTTTGATATTACTGCAGACAAAGATTCTAACCAGTCTTGTGTCTCCAAAGGATCTGTATCTCTATTGTTATCTACTTGAATAATTGATTGTTGTTTTTCTTGAATTGATTTTTTAGTTATTAATTTTTCTTTTTTTTCCTCTAATATTCTATCTTCAGCTTGTTTAATTATACTCTCCGTATCTTTTGGAATTGGTTTATCTTCAAAAGTTGAATCGGATGATACAATTCTTAATAATAAATCACCTTTTGAAACTTTGTCACCAACTTTAACCTCTAAACTCTCAATTTTTCCTGAAAGTGTAGAAGGGATCTCAACGCTTGATTTATCACTTTCAATTGTGACTAATGGATCATTTATTTTTATTTGATCCCCTTTATTTACAAGAATTTCGATTACCTCAACTTCTTCAAAATCTCCAATATCTGGAACAAGTAATTTTTCACTCATTATTTTAAAACGTTTTATATACCTAAAAAAAAGTATATTTAATGTTATTTTAGCACATTATTTATGCTTTTTGTGTAAACCTATATTCAAATTGTACAAAAATTGTTAATAAAATAAGAAAATACAGTAACTTTAAAGTGTTAAAAAAAATTAATAAATACGGACCGCTGGCCAAATTGGATAAGGCGCTCGGCTACGAACCGGGAGATTCCAGATTCGAGTTCTGGGCGGTCCACCAAAAAGGGGAAATGAAATGTTTGATTGGTTGTTAAAATCTTCGCTACAAAAATCTGTAGTTTATTTTTTCATAGTTATATTAATAATTTTATTAATTCTCACTTATATATTATAAAAAATATTATGAATAAATTTGAACAAATAAGTATTAAACCAGGCTTTATGAAACATAATGGTGGTGTTTTATTTAGAGCTATCTCAGAAACAGAATATGAATTTAAAACAAAAATTGATAAAAACCATTTAAATAATGCTGGTATAACGCATGGTGGTTATTTATCAGCCTTAATTGATGCAGGATCAGGTACTGCAGCTCATAGAGCAGCTGGAAATATACCGTGTGTTACAATCTCTCTAGATTTAAAATTTATTGATGTATCTAAGGAAAATGATGAAATAATTGGAACTACAAAAATTTTAAAAAAAACAAATACTCTTATATTCTTATTTTGTGAACTTAAATGTAAAAACAAAATTATTACTTCTGCATCAGGTATTTGGAAAATTTTAAAAATTAAAGCATCTAAATTAGGTCCAGGTGGCTAAAAATATCAAATTTTACTACTATTCATTTAATTAAAAGTTATCCACAAGTGATATATTAATTTGTAATAATCTTAAAATTCAGATCAAATAAACAACATGAGAATCGAAGAAGATTTAAAATTAGATTACAGTGATGTTTTGTTTAGACCTAAACGAAGTACTTTAGCCAGTCGTAAAGAAGTAAACTTAATGAGAACCTATAAATTCAAATATAGTAATAATGAATGGTCAGGAATACCAATTATGGCTGCAAATATGGATGGAGTAGGTGAGTTGGGTATTGCAGAAAAGTTATCTAATTATGGAATGATTACCTGCTTAACTAAGCAACATGATATAAAAAAAATTAAACAATTTAAGAAAATTAAATCAATATATCCAAATATTGCTTTAAGTATTGGAATTAAAAAGGAAGATTTTGAAAATTTAGATAAAGTTTTGAAGGAATATAATTTTATTAAATTTCTTTGTATTGATGTTGCAAATGGTTACTCTGAGCGTTTTAGCGCTTTCCTAAAATCAGTTAGGGACAAATATCCAACCAAAACAATAATTGCGGGTAACGTTGTTACTGCAGATATGACACAAGAATTAATACTTAGTGGCGCTGATATTGTAAAAGTTGGTATAGGTCCTGGTAGTGTTTGTACTACTAGAATTCAAACAGGCGTAGGTTACCCCCAATTAAGTGCTGTAATTGAGTGTGCCGATGCGGCTCATGGATTAGGTGCTCATATGATTGCAGATGGTGGCTGCACTTGTCCTGGTGATGTAGCTAAAGGGTTTGGTGGTGGAGCTGATTTTGTTATGCTAGGTGGAATGTTTGCTGGACATGATGAAGGAAAAGGTAAAATTGTTAAATCAAGTGGTTCAAAATTTATAGAATTCTATGGTTCAAGCTCAGATACAGCAAATAATAAACATTATGGTGGTTTAGCATCATATAGAAGCAGTGAAGGAAGAACGGTAAGAGTTAAATATAGAGGAAAAATAGACAATACAATTCAAAATATACTTGGTGGAATAAGAAGTAGTTGCACTTATGTAGGTGCACCATCATTAAAGCAATTAAGTAAATGTACTACATTTGTTAGAGTAACAAATCAATTTAACAGAACATTTGTAGATTAAGTTTTTCTTTTATAGTTAAGATAACCAAATATTATTAATAACAAAAATGCTATTGGATAAATAATTATTTTATTTGGTCTATTTGAATTTTCTATTTTAAATTCACTTATGTGGTCACCCAGTTCAAATCCACTTTTCTTAGCTTTTCCATTCCATTTTAAAGTATCAACAACTATTTTATCATCTTGTTTTACTAACTTCATTCCATATTCTTCCATACCATAATCAAATTCAAAAGTATTTTTATTAATTACAAATAATTTATATCTTTCTCCATATGGACTAGGCCGCGTAACTTTGAAACGTACTTCTTTACTAGGATCTAATTCGACAAGATTAATTTTATTAATATCTTTATAATTATATTTTGGATAAAATTTGTTAAGAACAAACTCAGGAGATAATAAAGATATAGAAATTATCAAAAATACTATTATTTCGTACCATCTTAGTTTATTAATAAACCACCCTTGAGTTGCCGATGTGAATACAAGTATACCTGCTAATGAAGTTATAATTACAACAAATCCATGCCAAATATTTTCAATGCCTATTAATAATAATTCGTGATTAAATAAGAATACAATTGGAAGAATTCCAGTTCTTAAACTGTACCAAAAAGCTTGTAATCCAGTTTTAAGTGGGTCTCCTCCAGAAATAGCTGCCGCTGCATATGAAGCTAATCCAACTGGTGGAGTAACATCAGCCATTAAACCAAAATAAAAAACGAACAAATGAACTGCAATAAGTGGAAATATAAAACCAGATGCATTACCAACATCGACTAAAACAGTTGCCATTAATGAAGCAACTACAACATAATTTGCAGTTGTTGGAAGGCCCATCCCTAAAAGTAAACATAAAATTATCGTTAAAAATAATAATATAGTTACATTATCTTTTGCTATAGATTCTATTACTATAATTAAATTAGTACTTAACCCTGTAGAACCAACAGCCCCAACAATAATACCTGCGGTTGCTATTGCAATTCCAACTCCAACCATATTCAGAGCACCTTTTTCAAAACCAATTATAGTTTGATTAAACCATACTATAAGTGCATTTTTAAAATTAACTTGTTTAATCAAGAGATTTATTAAATTTACAAAAATTAATGAAATTGTTGCATAAAAAATAGAGTAGGAAGCAGTAAATCTTAAGTAAACCAACATATATATTAAAACAAAAATTGGTATTAAGAAATGAAGTCCTGATAAAAATGTTTTTTTTAAATTAGGAACATCCTCACCTTCCATTCCTTTTAGATTTAATTTTAATGCTTCTAGATGTGAGATGTAAAATAATGCAATATAAGAAATTACCGCTGGTAAAAATGCATGTTTAACAACTTCAAAATATGTAACACCAATAAAACTTGCCATAACGAATGCAGCAGCACCCATTACTGGTGGCATGATCTGACCATTTACAGATGATGAAACTTCTATTGCGCCAGCTTTTTCTTTTGAAAAACCAGTTTTTTTCATTATAGGAATTGTAAAAGTTCCAGTCGTTACTGTATTTGCAATAGATGATCCTGAAATTAATCCAGTCATACCAGAGCCTAAAATTGCAGCCTTAGCCGGACCACCTCTCATTTTACCCACCATTGCAAATGCTAAATCTAAAAAATATTTTCCGCCACCTGCGGTCTCTAAAAGAGCACCAAATAAAACAAATAAAAAAATAAAATCTACCGATACCCCTATAGGAATCCCAAAAATAGCTTCTTGATCTAACCATTGAAAACCGACGAGCCTATTTAATGAGAGACCACCATGTGAAATTATTTCTGGGGCATATCTTCCATAATAAGAAAATAATAAAAAACAAGTTGCAATAATAACTAAAGGTAAACCAATTGCTCTTCTTGTTGCCTCAAGTAAAATTATAATTCCACAGCTTCCAATAATTAGTTCTATTGGTAGGTTATAACTTTCCCCAATCTTAATATCTAAAAGTACACCCCCACGATCAACAAGTTGATCATAAAAAAAGTAAATATAAAGACATGAAAAAGCTGCTAGTAAACTAATTAAAATATCAAAAATAGAAATTTTTTTTCCTTTGGAAATTGGATAAATTAAAAAAGCTAAAGTTAATGCAAATCCAAGGTGAATAGCTCTAGCTGGAAGGCCTTTAAACATTCCAATATTGAACATAAAAGGGAATGGTGATGCATACCAAAGTTGAAATAATGACCAAATAATTGCAATTGCTGCTACAATTTTAAAATGTAAACCAGTGAGATTTTTTGTTGGTGATAGGTCTTCATTAATTTTATTTTTTATTTTTTCATTAATGATTTGATTCATTATAAAAAGATACCCTATTATAAAAAAAAGGCCCGATAAAAATCAGGCCTTTTAATTAAGTTAAATTGTCAAATTACATTAATCCAACTTCTTTATAATATCTCTTAGCACCTTCATGAAGTGGAGCTGATAAACCATCAGCAATCATATCTTCTTTTTTAAGTGAAGAGAAAGCAGGATGTTGTTTTCTGAAATCGTCAAAATTTTCAAATACTGCTTTAACAACTAAATAAACAAGATCAGCTTCAACTGCATTACTTGTAACGACAGTAGCTTTGACACCAAAAGTAGTAGCGTCTTTCTTTTGCCCTGTATAAGTACCTTTAGGAATTACAGCTTTTGCATAATAATCCGCACCATCAATTAAACCTTGAACTTCAGATCCAGTTAAATTAATAGGTGAAGCTTTAGCTGCACAAGTTGCCGCTTGTTCCATAGCACCATTTGGAAATCCTACAGAATAACCAAAAGCATCAATTTTACCATCGCACAAAGCTTTTACTTGCTCAGAAGAAGTTAGTTCAGTAGTTGATTTGAAGAAACTATTATCAACTCCTTTTGCTTTCATAAGCTCTTCCATTGTACCTCTTTGACCTGAACCAGGGTTACCGATATTAACAACTTTTCCTTTTAAACCAGCAAAATCTTTTATCTTAGCTTTTTTTCTTGCCCAAATTTGAAAAGGTTCATTGTGAACAGAAAATACAGCTCTTAAACCTTTAAACTGTTTTCCTTCCCACTTACTAGATCCATTTACAGCATGATATTGCCAATCAGACTGAGCAACACCAAATTGAAATTCACCAGCAGCTATTTGACCAATATTATAATTTGATCCACCAGTTGAAGGTGCTGTACATCTGTAAGCCTTATCAATACCCTTTTTTCTTCCATGTTCTTTGGCAATCGCAGATTTATGCAACATTTTACAAATTGCGTTACCTGTTTGGAAATATACTCCAGTAGGTCCGCCAGTTCCTATCGTAAAAAACTCTGCTGATTTTGCAACACTTGTAAAAGATAATGATGCTGCCAGTATCAATAGAGCACTTGATAGAGATGTTATTATTTTTTTCATTTTTCCCCCTATATCGTTATTTTTATTAATTAATCTTAACAGAAATTTATTAGACATGTATAGCCAGATTTTACAGTGATTCTGACCACTTTTTTAACTTTTCTACACCTTCTACTATTTTTGGTGCAAATTTATTTATAGTAATTTCATCAATTAATTTATCGTCATCAATTCCTTCCATAAATTCTTGACCATTAAAATCTGTAAAGCTTAATCTAGCTAACATTTTATTTAAGTTAAAACCAAAATCAGATCCTGGTAACAATGCTACTCCAGTATCCTTTAATATACTATCACACATTTCAGATGAAGTTTTAAACTTATTATTTAAAAATTCTGGCATCATATAAAAACCTCCTTGTGGTTCACTAATCAAAACTTTATTGGACTTTAAATTTAAGTAAACATATTTACCAACCGAACTTAAAATATTTTTAGACTTTTTAATATATTTTGTATGGTCATTTTCATAAGCTTTTATAGCTGCATATTGAATAGGAGCACTTACTGCTGAAAATGTTTCGCTTGCTAATACATTAATCATCTTTTTTATCTCACTTAATTCATTAGGTATTATAAAATAACCTAATCTCCATCCACCAGCACCACACCATTTGCTAATGCCTGTGCTTATAATTGTTTTTTCTGGACAAAAATTTGAGATAGATTTAAAATTTTCTCTAAATGCTAATTCAGAATATATCTCATCTGATAAAATGATAAGGTTGTATTTTTTAGCAATATTTGAAATTTCGTCTAACTTTTTACATACTTGTCCAGAAGGATTATTTGGTGAATTTAGAAATAAAAGGTAATTTTTCTTTTTGTCTTTTAAAATTATTTCTTCAATTTCTTGACCATTAGGGAACCAGTTATTCTCTCTTTTTGTTTGAAGTATTTGGATTTTATTTCTACCCAAAATTGCTTGTGGCGCATAAGAAACCCAACTAGGTGCTGGTAGTATAATTTCACCATCAAAAATAATTTGTAACAAAAACATTAATTCCTTAGAGCCGGGTCCGATAATTACATTATCAGAATTGTATTCATAATTTTTCTTTGTAGATGTGTATTTTGCTACTGCTTCTCTTAATTGAAAAAGACCTTGCATGGGTAAATATTTGTTTTGATATGCGTTGTTTTTTAGCTCCTCAACAATATCTTGCGGCACTGTAAAAGGTGATTGTCCAAAACCAAATTTAAATATTTTCTTTCCTTGATCCTCCATTTGCTTTGAGGTTTCGTTGATCATTAAGGTAGAAGAAGGATTTAAATTTTTAATTAAGTTTTTTAACATCTAATTAGCTAATTCCTTTAAATTCTTAAACTGCTTTAATGCTTCTGGATTTGCTAAAGCTTCTATATTTTTTATCTTACTACCTTCTATCGTATTTTTAACTGCAAGCTCAACCAACTTACCACTTTTTGTTCTAGGAATATCTTTTACAACAATTATTTTACTTGGAACATGCCTTGGGGAAGCATTTTTTCTAATTTGTTTTTTTATTTTATTCAATAGTATATCTGTTAGTAAAAAATTTTTACTCATAACAATAAATAAGATTATTCTAACATCATTATCCCAAGATTGTCCTACAACAATAGACTCTTTAATTTCTTTAAATTTTTCGACCTCAGAGTATATCTCTGCAGTACCCAATCTGACACCTCCAGGATTTAAAGTAGTATCTGATCTTCCATAAATTACATATCCACCATTAGTTTTTCTTTCTGCATAATCTCCATGATGCCAAATATTTTTAAATTTTTTAAAATATGCAGACTTATATTTTTTATTATCTCTATCATTCCAAAAATAAATTGGCATTGATGGGAATGGTGATTTACAAACTAGCTCACCTTTTCTGTTAATTATAGATTTTCCACTATCAGAAAAAACATCCGTGTTCATTCCTAAACCATTATTTTGAATTTGACCTTTAAAAACAGGTGAATATATATTTCCTAATACAAAGCATGAGACTAAATCTGTTCCACCTGCTATGGATGCTAAATGAACATCTTTTTTTATATTTTTATAAATATAATTAAAACCATGAGAAGATAAAGGTGATCCAGTAGAACAGATAATTTTTAGATACTTTAATTTATATTTATTTTTTATATTTAAATTAAGCTTTTTTAATTGGTCTATATATTTGGCACTTATACCAAATAGAGAAATTTTTTCTTTTTCAGCTATTTTTAGTAATAAATCATTTTTTTTATACATCGGAAATCCATCAAATAGTACTATAGATGCTTTAGATGCTAAAAAAGTCATTAACCAATTCCACATCATCCATCCACAAGTGGTAAAATAGAAAACATTATCACCCTCTTTTATATCACAATGCAACTTATGTTCTTTAAGATGTTGCAACAAAACTCCACCAGCTCTATGGCAAATACATTTTGGTTTACCTGTTGTGCCACTTGAATATAAAATTGCTAATTCTTTATCAAAATCATATTTTTTAAATGTAATTTTTTTTTCTTTTTTATCATTCAGTTTATTGTAGTAAAAAATTTTTATTCCTTTAATTTTTTTTTGCCTTAAGTTTTTTTTACCTGGATAGCTGATGATAAGAACATTTTTAATAGATTTAATATTTTTCAGAATAGTTGGTAATCTTTCAAGAATATTTATCTCTTTACCATTATAATAATATCTATCAGTAATAATTAATAATTTTGGTCTAATTTGTGAAAATCTTTCTATAACTCCTTGTGAACCAAAATCTGGAGAGCATGAAGACCATATTGCACCTAAAGCACTAGTTGCTAAAAAACTCTCTACAGTTTCTATTTGATTTACTGTATATGCTGCAACTCTATCATTTTCTTTAATTTTAATTTTTTTTAAAAAATTAATTAATTTTAATGTGTTTTTATTCAGATCTTTCCAAGATTTTTCTTCTCGGTATCCACTTTCGCTAATAAATGTAACAGCTTTTGAGTTATCACTTTTAGGCAATAAGTTTTCTGCATAATTTAATTTGGATTTTATTAAAAATTTACTTTTAATAATTTCTTTAGGAAGATAAAATCTATCATTTTTAATACCTTTAATTTTTGAATATTCCCAAATTGAAGACCAGAATAATTTTAGATTTTTTATTGTCCAATTAAACAATTTTTCATAATCTAGCTGGGATGTATAATTAAATTTTTTTGTTAAAAACTTTTCAAATTCAAATAAGTTTGAATTTTTTTTTTGTTTTAAAGAAGCTTCCCAAAGTTTTTTGGTCATATTTTTTTGCATTTACTATTATAGAATTAACCTTATTTATGTTAATCTAACTATAGTTAATAAGCAAAATGAGAACTTTTTTCACTGCGATTCGGTCATGTTTTAGTCTATTTTTGTTCTTTATGAGTAACAACATGTTGTAGGTTAAAAAAAAGGTACACCAAAGATAGAAATGATAAATCATAAAATCACAGCTGTTCTAGGTCCAACTAATACTGGCAAAACGCATCTTGCGATAGAAACTATGCTCTCTTTTGAAAGTGGCATGATTGGTTTTCCCTTAAGATTATTGGCCAGAGAAGTATATGACAAAATAATTAAAAAAATTAGTTTAGATAAAGTTGCTTTAATAACAGGTGAAGAAAAAATTATTCCTACTAATGCTAAATATTTTTTATGTACAGTTGAGTCTATGCCAATTGATAAGCATTTAGAGTTTGTCGGAGTTGATGAAATACAAATGTGTGCTGACCACGAAAGGGGACATATTTTTACAGATAGACTTTTAAACATGAGAGGTGAAAAACTTACTATGTTTATGGGTTCTAATACGATTAAAAGTATAATTTCAAAGTTAGATGGAGATATAGAGTTTATAAATAGAAAACGTTTATCCAAACTTACATATACAGGTCATAAAAAAATTTCAAGATTAAACAGAAAAACTGCTATAATAGCTTTTTCTTCCGAAGAAGTTTATGCAATAGCAGAGTTAATTAGAAGACAAAAAGGTGGTGCTGCAATCGTAATGGGTTCATTAAGTCCCAAAACAAGAAATGCTCAAGTTCATTTGTATCAATCAGGTGATGTAGATTTTTTAGTAGCGACTGATGCAATAGGAATGGGAATTAATATGGATTTGGATAATGTTTATTTTTCTAATCTTAAGAAATTTGATGGAAAAAAATTAAGAAAATTAAACCTATCTGAAATAGGTCAAATTGCTGGAAGAGCTGGTAGATATTTAAATGACGGCAGCTTTGGTATTACTGGAGATTGTAAAGATATAACTGCTGAAGATGTTGAACTATTAGAAAACCATAAATTTGAAGAAATTCGAACTTTATTTTGGAGAAATTCTAATTTAAACTTTAATAATCCTGTAAGTTTGATTAAATCCTTAGAGGAAAAACCTCAAATGGGATGGTTAAGAAAAATCCACGAATGTGAAGATGAAAAAGCTTTAAAGTATTTTTTAAAAGAAAAAAGCTTCATTAATTTAAAGTTTGATAAAAAAATATTAAATCTTTTATGGGAATGTTGCCAAATACCAGATTTTGTTAAAAAAACTTATGGGAATCATTATGAGGTCATCAGTAATGTTTTTAATTTTTTAAATAGTAAAAATGGACAAATTAATGATGATTATATGAGATTACAGCTAATGAAACTTGATAAACTTGAAGGAAATGTAGATTCTTTATCAAATAGAATTGCAAATGTTAGGACTTGGTCTTATGTTTCAAATAAAAATAATTGGACAGAAAATCAAAATTATTGGATTGAAAAAACAAAATATTTAGAAGATAAACTTTCGGATAGACTTCATGAAGAATTAACTAAAACATTTATAGATAAAAGAGCAAGCGTTCTTGTGCGGGGTTTAAAACAAAATATGGAATTTAAAACAGAAATTTTAGAAAATAATAATGTAATAATCGACAAACAGTTTATCGGAAAAATAAATGGTCTTAAGCTAGAACTAGATTTAAAAAAAGGTTCATTAGAAACAGATATTAAGTCACTAAAAAAAGCAGCTAGACAGACAATAGGTCCTGAACTTGAAAAAAGAGTACAAATAATTATTGATACTGGTTTAATTGAGCTAAATGATGATTTTAAAATTTATTGGAATAATTTTCCTATAGCAAAACTATCTAAAGGAAATAATTATTTAAATCCTAATTTTGAACTAATTGTAGATGAAATTTTAGAACAAAACCAAAGGCAAAAGTTAAGTGAATATATAAATAAATGGGTTCAAAATAAAATTAACACAGTTTTAAAAAGTCTTATTGAGCTAAAAAATATTAATGAAAAAAATTCTTCAATTAAAGCTTTAGCCTATCAATTATACGAAAATAACGGGGTATTAAAAAGAGAACAGGTTTCTGATTATTTAAAATCTCTTGAACAAAATGAAAGAAAAATTCTGAGAGAATTAGGTGTAAAATTTGGAAGATATCATGTTTTTTTATATCAGCTAATTAAGCCAGAGGCAGTGTCTTTAAGAACATTATTATGGAAAAATTTCCATCAGAAATATTATAATTTAAAACCACCTACATTTGGATTAAATTTTTTAGATGATAAAGACTCAAAAAATAAAAATTTTATGCTTCTTTGTGGGTTTGAAAAATTTGACACATTGTTTGTTAGGATTGATATTCTAGAAAGATTATTTATGCTAATAATAAATTCTGACTCAAAAGAAAAGAAAGAAATAAAAATGATCCCAGAAATGTTAAATCTTTTAGGCTGTAGTAAAGATAATTTCATTAAACTGCTACATAAAATGGGTTATAAGGTTTTCGACAAAAATAATGAGACATTTTTTAAATATAGTCCTATTAAAAAATTTGAAAAAACTCAAAATAAAAAAGTTTCAAGTGAAAATCCATTTCAAGTATTAAAAAACCTAAACCTTGGATAATTTAAATGTTTTTTAAAAAACAAAATATTGAAAGTAAAAAAAATTTTTCTATAAAAATTTGTGCTTTGTTAATACATGCAGCAAAAATAGATGAAGACTATTCAAATGATGAGGAAGAAATTATAAAAAAAACTCTTTTAGAGCTTGGTTTAGCCAAAGATGATTTACTTCAAATAATTGAGGAAGCAAAAATTAAAGAAAAAAATTCAAATCAAATATTAGATTTTACCAGGGAAGTTAAAAGTTTAAATGAAGAAGATAAAATAAAGATAGTTGAAGCTTTATGGAAAATTATTTATTCAAACAAAAATGCTGATATATATGAAACAAATCTGATGAGACGACTTGCTGGTCTATTATATATTGACAGTAAAATTATGGGAAATATTAAGAATAGAATTATAAAAGAAAATTTAAAATGACATATATTGTTAACGACAAATGCATTAAATGTAAATTAACTGATTGCGTTGATGTTTGTCCAGTGGACTGTTTTTATGAAGGTAAAAATATGCTTGTAATTAAACCGGATGAGTGTATAGATTGTGGCGTTTGCGAACCAGAATGTCCTGTGGACGCTATAGTAGCTGATACAGAACCTGGAAGTGAAAAGTGGTTGGAAATCAATACCAAATATTCTGAAATCTGGCCAAATATAAATAAAAAAAAAGATCCTCCAACGGATCATGAAAAATTTAAAAATGAGCAGAATAAGTACGAAAAATATTTTAAAGAAAATCTTTAAAAGTAAGAGTAAGGAAAAAGTGAAAAAAAAAGTAAGTAAAGTAAAAAAAACTTTAAAAAATAAAAATTTAAAAACAAAAAAAATTGTTTCCAAAAAAAGTAAAAGTAAACCAGTAGCAAAAAAAGTTGCTGTTAAAAATAAAAAAGTTGTAAAAAAAATAACTGAAAAAAAAACAGAGACTAAAATAGATAATTTAAGAATTTCTAAAACTAATGAAGTCAAACCAGAAATTAAAAAAGTAAAAAAACAAGAAAGTGAAAAAAGAGAATATAAAATAAAAGATTATGTTGTGTACCCAAAACATGGAGTTGGACAAATAACAGAGTTTAAAAAAATTAATATAGGTGGAATTGATGTTGAAACTTATGTAATTAAGTTTGAAAAAGATAAGGCTAATGGTATGGTTCCTGTAAATAAACAATCTCACCTAAGACCTTTAGCAACTATAAACCAAGTTAATAAATGTATTTCTATCCTTAAGGGTAAACCAAAAATAAAAAGGTCTATGTGGAGTAGAAGGGCTCAAGAATATGAGACTAAAATTTCATCTGGAAAAATTTACGAATTAGCTGAAGTTGTAAGAGATCTTAATAAAGGAGATGATCTTATGGTTGATCAATCTTATAGTGAAAGACAATTATTCGAAAAAGCATATGAAAGAATTTTATCTGAATTTCAAATTATTCTTAATATTTCCTATGAAGATACTCAAAAAAAACTAAATAAAGCTTTAAAAAGAAATTTAGAAAGTCAGACTAAAGTTTTTGGTGCTAATCCTAAAAGTGAAGCTACTGAGATAACATCAGATGAGCCAATTCCTGAAACTGAAGAGGTTTTAGAGGAATAAAAAAACGCCTCTCATACAAATTGTAATGAGAAGCGTTTTTAATAAAGATTACTAAGTTACTATCTTCTTCTTTTTTTTGCCTTTTTTTTAGCTTTTTTCTTAGCTTTTTTCTTAGTTTTCTTTGCAGCTTTTCTTCTTTTTTTAGCCATCTTT
>CACEKT010000002.1 GCA_902560225.1 uncultured Pelagibacteraceae bacterium | reverse complement strand
TAGGATTTGTACTTACCAAATCCTTAACTTCTGGGCCTAAAATATCTAAATCTTCAAATAAGTTGTCGTCCAATATTTCTGATATTGTATTTTGTAAATTGATATCTGTTTTTGAAGTTAAGTCTGATAATTGGATGTTGAGCTTTTCACATACTTTTAGCAAGAGATCCCCGTCTATTTTTCTCTTACCACTTTCAATTAAGTTTAAATAACTTGGTGAAATGTTTAAATCTTCAGCTAGTTTGTTAGCTTGTAAACCAAGTTGTCTTCTAAAAGCTTTGATTTTTGGCCCTATTTTTATATCTAATTGACTCATATTTTCTATTTGTAAATTTTGTAAATTTATATTTACATTTTTTTTATAGGATTTACAAGCTTTTTAAAGTTTTTTATGGCTTTTGTAAATCTTGTAAATTATAAGATTTTCATGAACGATAAATTAAAAAACACTGAAAATGAAGCACAAGTAATCAGTTACGAAGATTTAGCTCAGCATAACAGCAGAGGAATTTATATGAGAGATGATCATTGTGATTGGGGTTCAAGTGGAATGAAAGATCTTGTTGATACTATCAACGACAGCAAATAATTCGTTCAACTTAATTCAATTTTCAAAAAAACTAATAAACAATAACTATAGGATTTCTTAAATGAGCGCTGAAAATATCTCTTACGATTTAAAAAGATTTGCGGGAATTAAACGTGATTACTCTAATGATGAAGTAGAAAGATTAAGAGGTTCAATAAAAATTGAATATTCTATGTGCAAACAGCAATCTGAAAAACTATGGAAATTATTAAATTCAGAACCATATATTAATACGCTTGGTTCTCTCTCTGGCAATCATGCAGTTCAACATGCTAAAGCAGGACTAAAAGCTATTTACTTAAGTGGATGGCAAGTTGCTGCAGATGCAAATACTGCTGGTGAAATGTATCCAGATCAATCTTTATATCCATATGATAGTGCTCCAAAATTAGTTGAGTCTATGAACAATGCTTTAATTAGAGCTGATCAAATTCAACATATGGAAATAAAAGATGGTGACATGAAAGAGGATAAAAAAACTGATTATATGTTACCTATTATAGCTGATGGTGAAGCAGGTTTTGGTGGTCCATTAAATGTATTTGAATTAGCAAAAAAATTTATAAGAGCAGGAGCAGCTGGTGTTCATTTTGAAGACCAACTAGCAAGTGAAAAAAAATGTGGTCACATGGGTGGAAAAGTTTTAGTTCCAACTGGAACAATGGTCAAGAATTTAAAAGCAGCAAGACTTGCAGCTGATATCGCAGATGTGCCATTAATAATTTTAGCAAGAACAGATGCCAACGCTGCTAAATTAATTACTAATGATCATGACGAAAATGATAAGCCATTTTTAACTGGTGAAAGATCTCCAGAAGGTTTTTTCTATGTTAAAGAAGGTATTGATCAGGCTATTTCAAGAGGACTAGCTTATGCACCTTATTCAGATTTAATTTGGTGTGAAACAGCAACTCCTAACATTGCAGAAGCTAAAAAGTTTGCAGACGCAATTCATGAAAAATTTCCAGGGAAATTATTAGCATACAATTGTTCGCCATCTTTCAATTGGAAAAAACATTTGAATGATGACGAAATAGCTTCGTTCCAAGTTGAAATTTCTAAAATGGGATATAAATTCCAATTTATAACTCTTGCAGGATTTCACACTCAAAATATTGCTATATTTGAGCTTGCTGAAAAATACAAAAAAGAAGGTATGGCTGCTTACTCAAGAATACAAGAACAAGAATTTTCTAGAGAAAAAGACGGTTATACTAGTGTTAAGCATCAAAGAGAAGTAGGTACTTCATATTTTGATGCTGTTTCAAACACTATAAGTAGCGGAACAAGTTCAACTACTGCAATGGCAGGTTCAACGGAATCTGAACAATTTTAATAAATATATTTCCCTTAAAATATATTGGTAGCCCTTAACTGGGCTACTCTTTTTTATTAACTAATTTTATTGTAAAAAAAGATATCCACTGATACTAAGCGAAAATGAGTAATAAAAATTTTGGTTTTGGTACCCAAATCAGAAAATCTCCTTATTTTGACTCTACCGTCAAATGGGGTGCTACAGGTTTTTCTGTTTATAATCATATGTACATACCAAGAGATTTTGGAAGCCCTGAAGAAAATTTTTGGAACCTTATCGAAAAAGCTATTTTGTGTGATGTAGCAGTAGAAAGACAAGTAGAAATCACAGGACCTGATGCATATAAATTCACGCAATTACTTACTCCTAGGGATCTTTCAAAACTTAGTATTGGTCAATGTAAATACGTTTTAATTACAAACAATGAAGGTGGTATTATAAATGATCCAGTTTTATTAAGACTTGCAGAAAATCATTTTTGGTTATCACTTGCAGATAGTGATGTCTTATTATGGGCCCAAGGCGTAGCTGTTAATTCAGGGCTTAATGTAAAAATTAAAGAACCTGATGTATCTCCATTACAATTACAAGGTCCTGTTTCAGGAAAAATTATGCTTAAATTGTTTGGAGATAGTATTAAAGATATAAAATATTATTGGTTTAGAGAATATGATCTCGACGGCATTCCTCTAATTATCTCAAGAACTGGGTGGTCAAGTGAGTTTGGCTATGAAATCTTTTTAAGGGATGGATCAAAAGGAAATGAGCTTTATGAAAAAATAATGTCAGCAGGGGAAGAATATGGTCTTAAACCGGGACATACATCTTCAATAAGACGAATTGAAGGGGGAATGTTATCTTATCATGCGGATGCAGATATTAACACTAATCCTTTTGAATTAGGGTTTGATAGGTTGGTTAGCTTAGAAAGCGATATAAATTTTATTGGAAAAGATGAGTTAATAAAAATTAAAAAAAATGGGGTCAAAAGAAAACAAGTAGGTCTAACTATAAATTGTAAACCATTAGAAGGACCTAATACAACCTTTTGGCCAGTAAAAAAAAATGGAAATGTAATTGGTAAAGTAACTTCTGCTGTTTATTCACCAAGACTTAAAAAAAATATTGCACTTGCAATGATTGAAATAGGAAACAGTAAAATTGGAAATGAATTGGAAGTTTTAGCTCATAATGGAAAATTTACAGCTAAAGTAGTTGAAAAACCTTTTTATGATCCAAAAAAGAAAATTGCGATCAGTTAAGATTTAATATTATATCCCTTTTTAAGTAATACCGTTACTATAGTGACACAAGCTATTAAAAAACCTACCATTGAAAATATACTGACCCAAACATCGAAGTCTGAAACACCATAAAAAGCAAATCTTAATCCATTTATTAAATAAACTACTGGATTAAAGTATGTAACTGTTTGCCAAAATTCTGGAAGCATATCTAAAGAATATAAACTACCTCCTAAAAATACCATTGGTGTTATAACAAGTGTTGGTATAATTGACATCTGTTCAAAATTTGAGCTCATCAAACCAATTAAAAAACCAAATAATGCAAATGTGAAAGCAACTAATATCAAGATGAAAATCATTAATATTGGGTACATAACTTTGACTTCTACGAAAAATGTAGAGGTTATAAATATTACAACTCCAACAATAAGAGTTTTTGTTGCACCCGCTCCTACAAATGCAAATACAATTTCAAATGTTGAAATTGGTGCAGCTAAAATTTCATAAATTGTCCCATTAAACTTAGGAAAAAATATTCCAAATGAAGTGTTACTAATTGATTGAGTTAACAAAGTAAGCATTAGCAAACCAGGAACAATATAGGATCCATAGCTAATACCATCTATATTTTCGACATACCCACCTATTACTGATCCAAAAACTATAAAATATAAAGAGGTTGATAGAACTGGCGAAAATAAGGACTGTAACAAAGTTCGTCTAAATCTATCCATTTCATGAAGATACATTGCTCTAAATGCATAAAAATTAAATTTCATTATTCTCCTTAACTAAAGAAACAAATATTTTTTCTAATGTTGTTTGTTCTGTTTTTAAATCTTGAAGTTTCAAACCAGCATCTTTTAAATCCTGAAGTAAATTAGTTATACCTGTACTTTTAGCTCGTACATTATATGTGTAATTAACTGACATTCTATCATCACCTATTTCCAAATTATATTTTTTTAAACTACTTGGTATTTCAGATAATTCTTCTTGAAGATCAACTTGTAGTTTTTTATGGCCCATTTTTTTTAATAATTCTTTTGTTTCCTCAACAACAATAATCTCACCCTGATTAATTACTCCAACTCTATCGGCAATAGCCTCAGCTTCTTCAATGTAGTGGGTTGTTAAAATTATGGTGACACCAGTTTTTCTTAGATCTTCAACTACTTTCCACATGTCTCTTCTTAGTTCAACATCAACACCTGCAGTTGGTTCATCTAAAAATAGTATTGATGGTTCATGGGATAAAGCTTTAGCAATTAAAACTCTTCGCTTCATGCCCCCGGACAACTGTCTTAATCTTAAATCTTTTTTATCCCACATACTTAAATCTTTTAAAATTTTTTCAATATGTTTTGGGTTTGGTTTTTTTCCATTCAGTCCTCTAGAAAATGAAACATTATTAAAAACAGTTTCAAATAATTCTAATGTTAATTCTTGAGGAACCAGTCCAATTCTTGATCGTGTTTCTCTATAGTCATCAATAATATCAAAATCCTCTACTGTAACTTTTCCTGATGAAGGTGTAACAATCCCACAAATAATACTAATTAATGTAGTTTTACCTGCGCCATTTGGACCAAGCATGGCAAAAATCTCTCCTTTTTTAATATCTAGATTAATATTTTTTAAGGCTTCAAAACCATTGTCGTAGACTTTTGAGAGATTATTTATGCTTATTTGATTATTAGACATTATAGATATTACGTATATAGAGACAATTTAGTGGATTACAACGTAATTAAATTATCGTTATAATTTAATATATGAAAAAAATACTAACATTAGTTTTTTGTATATTTGTATTCAGTTCTTATGCCATAGCAAAAGAGACGACTTATAACAAAGAAGCTTTTGATAAAGCATTATCAGAAGGAAAAATAGTAGTTGTAAGTTCTTGGGTTAAATATTGCACATCTTGTGCCAGTCAAATGAAAGTACTAAATAAAGCTAAAAATGAATTTGATAATATTGAGTACTTTGCATTTGATGTCACTAATAAAGAAATTGCAAGATTCTTTAATGTACAATACCAAACAACACTTTTAATTTTTAAAGATAATAAAGAAATTTACAGAAGTATTGGTGAGACAAGAAAAGATCTCATTTATAAAGCTATAAAATCTTCAATTTAAAATTTTTATTTATTTATTTTTAACATTATTGCAGGCAAAAATGTTGCAACAACAAAAGATAAAAATAATAAAGACTGTGTAATAAAAGGTGTAAAAATATCTTTTGGTGCTAACACTCCAACTAGCAGACTTTTTGAAAAATCTGGAAAAGGGAACATCAAAAAACCAGCTATTAAACCTACCATAATTGATAAATACGCAGTTTTTTCATTGATACCTTTGTTATAGAAGCTGTAAAAAACTGTTAAAACAAATGCACAACAAAATAAATCAGCTAATAAAAATAAATATAAAATATCAAATCCTCTTGAAGCAACAATGAAAGCAATCAAAGATAGGAAAATAATGAAATATTTTGATAATTGGAGATAATCTGTTTTTTTATCAAAATTAAATGTAGCTTTTCCATCCACTACAAATAAACTTGAAATTGCGTTTACTAAAGTATCAACGGTTGAGATAGTTAAGGCTAATCCTAGTACTATTATTAATAAAGATAAAAATTCCGTTTGCTCTTTTAATAATAGTGTAAAAAACGCAAGATCAGGTCTATTACTTGAGTCTATTGAGAAAGAGACCATTCCAGTAAAACCCATGAAAAAGACAACCGGTACAATAATAAAAAAAGATATAATTAAACTTTTTCTTAATGTTTCATAATTTTTTGCAGCATATACTCTTTGCCAATTTCCTTGGTGGAATAAGTTTGTGGCAGCAACAGCTATAAAAAAAGTTAAACCTGCTGTATAACTTGGAACATACGATGCACTTAATAATTGTGGGTTATTTTTTTCTATAAATTCAAAAGAAAATTCATTTCCTGTAAAAGAAGATATGTATGAAACTGAAATTATTAAAAGAACAGCGACTACAATCATTTGAATATTGTCTGTAAATATTGAAGCTCTTAAGCCTCCATACAGTGTATAAGTTAGTGTCGCAAATAGTACTATTAATGCAGTAATCCAAAGTTCTGTTCCTGATATATAATTTATTAAAACTGCTACAGCTGTAACTTCAGCACATAAGAAAATAAACATATAAAATATAGTCATCAATAAAATTAATTTAAATAAACTTTTTCCAAATTTTTTTCTCATAAATTCAATCAAAGATGCTCCATTAGGAAATTCATTTCTTATTTTTTTTCCTAAATATATTAAAAAGATCATTGGAAAAGCTGTACCAAACGCATAACCTATCACTGCACCTATTCCACCCCACGAAGCTGCTGCTGCAGGACCAAATAATATCCATGCACCTAATGCAGAAGCTACTAAACTTGTTGTTAAAGAAAAAAAACCTATATTTCTATTTGCAGTTAAATAATTGTTTATCCCTCGAAATTTTTTAGAATTATAAATTCCTAATATTGCAAAAATTAAACTGATAATTATTAATAATGTTAATGATGTAGATTGACTTATAAGGTATGTTTTATTCACTTTACTCCCTTTCTGAATTACCGGACAGGTTCATAGGGTTTAATCTCAGTCTTTTACGACACCCCTTTACATACCTACTAGTATATTTTTTTAGATAATTAAAGGTTTTAAATTATTTTTTATTATTAATAATTTCAACCATACACTGTGTTGCATAGTCTCTCCATTCAGAAGAACTTTTACTTTTCAAGCTATCTAAATGATCACGGTTACTCTGTATATCATCTTTATGTTTAAGTTTATCAGCTCCATCAAGGTTTGCTTCCATATTTGATAAATTAGTTTCCATAGCGTGAATCCAATTTTTCCCTAGTTCTAAACATTTTTGATCGTCTTTTTCATCACAAATTTGTTTAAAAAAGTTAAAAATTACATCGTCAGTCTTAATTGAGTTATTCATTAACTACTTATTACAAGTACCTATCGACTCTGCTCCACAAGTTTCGCCATTTGTCCAAGTTGCTCCAATTAAATTTGCGCCATCAAAGTTTGCATTAGTTATGTTTGAAGATGTAAAATTAGCCTCCATAAGATTTGCATTTTGAAAGTTAGCCTCAATTAAGGTAGCACCCATAAAATCAACTCTAGTTAAATTTGAACCGCTAAAATTTGATTTTTCAAAATTGGCACCTATTGATATAGTTTCATAAAGATTAGCTCTAACAAAAGTGGACTCAGGAAAAGTTCCAAATGATAAATTTGAATTCATCATTATGCTTTTATCAAAATTTACCTGTATAAAACTGGCAAATGATAAGTTTGAATTAGGTAGATAACTTCCTTGTAAATCTTGAGCATCAGAAAATCTACAATTTGAATAATCGACCCCATCAGTTAACGGATCATCACATGCAGCATTAGCATTTGTGAAAAAAAATAAACTTAAAATTATAAAAAGTATTATTTTCATAACTTATGTTAACAAATAAAAATTAATTAGACAAATATTCGTAAAAATATCTATTTATTTAGGCTAAATTATGAATTTGTTCTTCTGCGTCTTTATTTACTAGTCCTATAAATTTTCTCAACAACCTAATATCCTTTCTTAGTGGCTTATTACTAAGGACTTTCTCATAATAAAGATCTCTTTTTTTCATTACTTATAATAAATTTTTTTTGCAAAATTCCTTTTGCATTAGTTTTTACATTAAAAAATAATCCTGAATATTTAAAGTTTCGAAAATCAGTCCTGCTCATTCCTTTGGTTGCTGTTGAAACAAACAATTCATTAGTTTTTTTGCCTCCAAATGCACAATTGGTAATATTTTTTGCTGGAAAATTAATTCTGTGAATTAACTTAGCTTTGTTATTAAAAACAGAAATACATGCTCCATGAAAATGAGCTACCCATAAATTTTTATTTTTATCTAAAGTCATTCCATCTGGCGATCCATCCTTTTGTGAAAATTTCTTAAATATTTTTTTACTTATAATTTTATTTTTTTTATTAATTTGAATTTTATAAATTATTTTTTTAGAACTATCTGTATGATAAAAATTAAATTGATCAATAAAAGCAGGCCCATTTGTGATTCTATAATTTTTATCAACTTTTGTTAGTAATAAATTTTTATCTAATTTATAAAGTGAACCTTTTTCAATTTTTCTTTCTAAGTTATCCATTGTACCAAACCAGAGATTACCTACAGTATCTGTTTTGCCATCATTAATTCTGTTTAATTTAAGATTTTTTTCAATAAAAATTGATTTAATTACTTTTTTTGTTTTTATATTCTGAATTCTTAACTCTCCTTGAAGCCCTAAAACAAAAACATATCCTTTTATGTGAGCTAAAAAACCTATTTCCTTATTAACAGAAAATATTTTCTTTTTATTTTTTTTTATATCTAATGAAAAAATCTTCTTTTTTTTAATATCTACAAAGTATATTGAGTTATGCTCTTTTACCCACAAAGTTCCTTCACCCAATTTGCACTTTAATTTCCAAAGTATTTTTGGTTCTGAAGTAACAATTTTTTTCATTAATAAAATTTATAATAGCTTTATAAATATCATTTGTTTTATTTAAATTGAAATTCCGCCATCAACAGAAATTGTAGTGCCTGTAGTAAACGTTGAGTCATCACTGGCTAAATAAACAGCTATTGCTGCAATTTCCTCTGCTGTACCTAATCTTCCCATCGGCTGTCTTGCTATAAAATCTTTCTTTGCTTTTACAGGATCTGGGCTTTGATTAACTCTATCTTGCCATGATGGAGAGAAAACTGTTCCCGGTGCTATAGAATTACATCTAATATTTTTTTTGACAAAATCAGCTGCAATCGACTTAGTTAAACCAATAACAGCTCCTTTTGTTGTTCCATAAACAAATCTGTTTGGAAATCCTTTTAAACTTGAAGCGCATGAAGAGACATTGATTATACTCCCACCATTTTGCTTAATCATTAATGGCAATACTGCTTTACACATAAAATACATGGATTTAATATTTACATCTAAAGAAAAATCCCAATCTTTTTCTTCACATTCTAAAATGCTCCCATGATGAACAAAACCAACAGCATTGAAAAGTACATCAATTTTATCAATTGTTTTAATAAATTTTGAAATTTCATTAGCTTGAGTTGAATCCATTTTCTTTGTTTTTATATTTGGAAACTCTTTGTTTAATGCTGATAGTGTTTTTTCATTTATATCAGTTGCAATAACATTCGCTCCATCATTATGAAAAGCAACTGCTGTTGCTCTACCGATCCCTTGACCAGCTGCTGTTACTAAAATCTTTTTACCTTCAAGTCTATTTGTCATATTTACCTTTCTAATGTGAATGTCTCGGCATTCCTTTAGTATTAGTTATATCTAAAAAAACAGTTTCTGTTTCCAAACAACCGCCTGTCTCTAATTGTCCAACCATTTTTCTTGAAATTTCTTGCCACGGTGTTTGGTTTTTTAATATTGGCAATTTAGTATTTTTTTTTCTTCTTTTAATTTCTTCATCTGAAACAAGCAGATCTATCCTACTATTATTAAGATCTATTTTAATTTTGTCACCAGTTTTAATTATTAAAAGATCTCCTCCTATCGCCGACTCGGGTGATACATTTAATATTGAAGGACTTTCAGATGTTCCACTTTGCCTTCCATCACCTAAGGTTGGTAATGTATTAATTCCTTTCTTTAAAAGTCTATCTGGTGGCTGCATATTTACAACTTCTCCAGATCCAGGGTATCCAATTGGTCCACACCCTCTGATAATTAATATTGAGTTTTCATCAACTTCTAAGCTTTTATCATTTATTCTTAAATGATAATCCTCAGGACCTTCAAAAACAACAGCTTTTACTTCAAAAACATTTAAACTATCTTTATTAGATAAATACCTTTCTCTAAATTCTGAACTGATAACAGAGGTTTTCATCACTGCTGAACTAAAAAAATTACTTTTCATAATAATAAAACCAGCATTATGGGATATCGGGTTTTCATACGATTTAATAACATTTCTATCAACATTAAATTTAGTACGCAAATTTTCCTCAATAGTTTTTCCTGTTACAGTTAAAGTATTAGTATTTAATTTTTTATCTTTTATTAATTCTTTCATTATAGCTGGTATACCACCAGCTTTAAAAAAACCCTCCATAAGATATTCTCCAGCAGGCTGACAATTTGCTAATAAAGGAATGTTGTGTCCTAATTTTTCCCATTGTTCTAAATTAAAATCAATACCCATATGCCTTGCAATAGCTGTTAAATGAGGTGGACAGTTACTTGAAGCACCAATGGCACTTGCTACGTATACTGCATTTTCAAATGCTTCTTTTGTCATAATTTTTGATGGTGTTAAATTTTCAAAAACCATTTCAACAATTCTTTTTCCTGTTTCAAAAGAAATTTCAGTTCGTTCTTTGTAAGGAGCTGGAATAATTGCTCCTCCAGGAAGTGACATTCCTAAAGCTTCTGCAATTGAATTCATTGAGGATGCTGTTCCCATAGTATTACAATGGCCTACACTTGGAGCTGAAGCTGCCGCCATATCCATAAATTCATCATAATCAATTTCACCTTTTGCATGTAATTTTCTTGCTTCCCAAATTATAGTGCCTGAACCAGCTTTTTTTCCTTTGTAATTTCCATCTAACATTGGGCCACCTGATAGTACTATTGAAGGAATATTTACAGTTGCTGCAGCCATAAGAGCAGCTGGTGTAGTTTTATCACATCCGGTAGTTAAGATAACTCCATCAATTGGGTATCCATACAAAACTTCAACCAAAGATAAATATGAGAGATTTCTATCAAGTGCTGCTGTTGGTCTTTTGCCTGTTTCTTGAATTGGATGTGTTGGAAATTCCATAGGTACTCCACCTGCTTCTCTTATTCCATCTTTAATGGTTTTACTTAATGATTGAAAATGTCTATTGCATGGAGAGAGATCGCTACCTGATTGTGCAATCCCTATAATTGGTTTTCCAGATTGAAGATCTTCTCTTTTTAATCCATAATTTAAATATCGCTCTAAATATATTGCTGTAAGACCAGGGTCCTTTGGGTTATCAAACCATTCTTTGCTTCTAAGTTTAATCTTTTTCACTATATTATTTTTAAGTTACTCCAGCATCTACAAAAAAACTTTGTTTTGTACAACCTGAAGATTGATCAGAAGATAAAAACAACACTAATCTTGCAACATCCTCAGGTTTTAATTGACGTTTTAATGCCTGACTGTCTAAAATAAGTTTTTTATACTTTGGTGTTAACCAATGTTTAATTTGTCTTTCAGTCGCAATTGAACCAGGAATTACTGAATTAGTTCTAATATTATACTTTCCAAATTCCTGAGCGAAAGATCTAGTTAAACCAACTACTGCGGATTTGGCAGTTTCGTATACTACTTTATCTCCTTCTCCCAGAACCCATGAAACCGAACTTAGATTTACAATTGATCCTGATTTAATTTTTTTCATCCCTTTAACAACAGATTGTGCAGCAAAGAAATAATGTTTTAAGTTGATACTCATTCTATTTTCCCAATATTTTTCATCAACTTGCTCTGTAGTGTGTCTATCGTCATTAGCAGCACTATTTATCAAACAATGTATTGGCCCTTTCTTGTTAATAATATCCTTAATTATAGTTTGAAGTTTTTTGATATCTAAAATATTGCACTCAATAAAAGTAGGGGATCTTAATTTCTTTTTTTTAATATTTTTTAATAATTTTTTTGAAGCTTTAATGTTTATATCTATAAAATAAACTTCACTATTTTGTTCACAGAAATGCTCCACTATGGTTGCACCGATACCTGATCCACCACCTGAAATAAAAACTCTTTTATTTTTTAAATCAAAATATTTTACTTTCATTTTTAAATTCTACTTTCTGAATTAGCATCAAACAATGAAATTTGGGTTAAATCAAAATATAATTTTGTTTCTTTATTTAACTCAATTTTTATTGTAGATGGGAATTTTGCTAATAGTTCTTGATTTGCAAAATTAAAGGTCATAATTTGTTCATGGCCTATATATTCACTTAAATCAGCTATTAAATTGACCTCATAATCATCATCATTAGTTTTTTTAAAATAAATATGTTCTGGTCTAATTCCAAAATATACCTCTTTATTATCTAGTTGAGACGTATTTTCAAAATCATAACTGTTAATTGGAATATCAAAATTTGCTCCTTCAACAGTAAATAAAATATTACTGGAACTTTGCTTTAACTTACCTTTTATTAGATTCATTGAAGGAGATCCAATAAAGTCAGCAACAAATGTATTGCTTGGTTTATTGTAAATATTTTCTGGCGTATCGTTTTGTTGAATTACACCATGGTTCATGATTGCAATTTTAGTTCCTAAACTCATAGCTTCAGTTTGGTCGTGAGTTACATAAACTACTGTTGTTTTAAGTTGTTGATGAAGTTTTTTAATTTCTCGTCTCATTTCAACTCTCAATTTTGCATCTAGATTTGATAATGGTTCATCAAATAAAAATATTCTTGGCTCTCTAACTAATGCTCTACCAATTGCTACACGCTGTCTTTGCCCTCCTGATAGCTGAGAAGGTTTCCTTTCTAACAATGAGTCTACCTGTAAAAATTTTGATACTTTTTCTAACTGTTCCTCTATTTTTTCTTTTGATACCTTTGCTTGTTTGAGACCAAAAATCATATTTTCACGCACATTCATTGACGGATACAAAGCATATGATTGAAAAACCATTGCAATGTTCCTGTCTTTTGGCTCTACTTTGCTTACGTTATAATCATCTATGAATACATTGCCCTCATTGATTGTCTCTAAACCTGCAATAATGTTTAATAATGTAGATTTTCCACAGCCTGAAGGACCTAAAAGAACTAAGAAATTTCCTTCATCTATTTCTAAATTAATTTTTTTTAATACCTCTGTTGATCCAAAATTCTTTGATAATTCTTCAATTTTTAATGTTTTCATTATTATCCTTTCACTGCTCCTGAAGTTAATCCTCTAATAAAATATTTACCTGCTAAAACATAAACAATAAGTGTCGGTATGCCTGCAATAATTGCTGATGCCATATCAACATTATATTCTTTTACACTTGTACTTGATAAAACCATATTATTTAATGCTACTTGGATTGGTGCAGCTTCACCAAATGAAAATGTAGATCCAAATAAAAAATCATTCCAGATTTGTGTAAATTGCCAAATAACTGTTACAACAATTATTGGCGCAGAGATTGGTAACAATATCTTAAAAAATATTTTAAAAAATCCTGCTCCATCTATTCTAGCAGCTTTAACTAATTCTGTGGGTACTGAAACATAATAGTTTCTAAAAAATAAAGTTGTAAATGGAATTCCATAAACTGTGTGAACTAATACAAGACCAACTACAGAATTTGATATTCCTAGTGCTCCAAGCGTTCTAGCCATTGGTAGCAAAATAGCCTGAAAAGGAATAAAACATCCAAAAAGCAAAAAAAGAAAAACCCATTGATCTCCTTTAAATCTCCATTTTGTTAAAACATAACCGGTCATTGCACCAATAAATGTAGAAAAAAATACTGCCGGTACAACCATTTTTATTGAATTCCAAAAATATGGTCTTAAAAAAGTATCACCTGCTCCATAACCTCTGCCACCCCATGCAACTAACCATGAATCAAAATTTAAAGAACTTGGCCAAGTAAGAAGTGTTCCTTGTCGAATTTCTTCCATTGTTTTTAATGAAGTTACTACCATCACGTACAATGGAAAAATAAAATAAGACGCAAAAAGAATTAAAACAAAATACAAAAACCATCTCAAAAACATATTTGTATATTTAGATTTTTGTTCGAGTTGCTCATAAGAAGATCTTTGTAGATTATCTTGCATTTTCTCTCCTTAATTCAGAGTATAAATATGGAATAATTACAGCTGCTACTGCCATAAACATCATCATGGCACTTGCTGCAGACAGCCCTACTTGACTTTTATGAAAAGCAGCTTGCGTCATAAATAAAGCTGGCATTGTAGTTGAAATACCTGGTCCACCTTGTGTTAGCGCTACGATGAGATCATAGCTTTTAATAGATATGTGTACTAAAATTACAAAACTTGTGAAAAATACTGGTCTCATCATGGGAAGTAAAATTTTCCAATACACTGTAAATAAACCTGCTCCATCAATTTTTGCGGCTTTTACAATTTCGTCCTCAACTGATCTTAGACCAGCTAAAAATAAAGCCATAACAAAGCCAGCTGATTGCCATACCCCTGCTATTACAATGGTATAAATAGCCATTTCTCTATTAACCAGCCAATCAAATGTAAAATTTTCAAAACCCCAATCTATAAACATTTTTTGAAGGCCTAAACTTGGATTTAAAATCCACTTCCAAGCTGTACCAGTAACAATAAATGAAAGAGCCATGGGATATAAGTAGATAGTTCTTAAAACACCTTCTGCTCTAATCTTTTGGTCTAAAAAAATTGCAAGAATTATACCAATAACTATACAAAAAATTAAAAACAAAGCTGTAAAAACTAATAAATTATCTACAGAGATGAGCCATTTTCTTGATGCCCATAACTTTTCATATTGTCCAAATCCCCATAATTCATATTTTGGAAGAATTTTAGAATTAGTAAAAGATATATATAAAGTCCAAAGTACAAAGCCATATACAAACCAACCTATTAGACCAACAGCAGGAGCCATTACAATTTTAGGTAAATTTTTTTCTAACCACTTGAACATTAAAAATATTTTTTTATTTTAAGATCTAAAAAAAAGGCCACTTAATCAAAAGCGGCCTTTTAATTTTTATTTACTACATATTAGCTAAAACTGAATCAGCTAATGCATTAGCAGCATCTACAGATGACATATCAGAGTTAAAGTGCTCTGTGATGATATCTTGCAGGGCAGCTTTCATAGTATTACCTTGTGCCATACCGTGAGCAAAACTTGGAACTAATCCACCACTTGCGCCAGCAGTTTTGATATCTGCATTAGATGTTTTTGCACATTTATCAAATTCATCCATTGATACGTCTAAACGAGCTGGGATAGAACCTTTGTATAGGTTGAAAACTTTTTGGAAGTTTTTACCCATCATAAGCTTAGCTAATAACTTTTGGCCAGCTTGTTTATCTGGATCACTAGATTTGTAAAAGATAAAACTATCTACGTTATATAAGTATCCATTGTTTGAAGGAGTAGCAGCACAGTAGTAATCTACACCTGGAACTTTTCCAGCAGCTGTAAATTCACCTTTTGCCCAGTCACCCATAATTTGGAAACCAGCTTTTCCTTCAATAACCATACCAGTAGCAACGTTCCAGTCTCTACCTGGACTACCTTCATCAGTATAGCTTTGTAGTTTTCTCATTTGGTCAAATACTTTAACTGTTGTTTCACTTCTTAAACAATTTTCTTTAAGATCTACGTAACAGTTTTTGTAATAGTTATTTCCACCAAGACCCATAGCAACTGCTTCAAATACTGTAGCATCTTGCCAAGCTTGACCACCATGCGCAAATGGAATTATACCAGCAGCTTGTAATTTTTCAGCAGCAGCATTTAATTCATCCCAAGTAGTTGGAACAGAAATACCGTTTGCATCAAATACAGCTTTGTTAGCCCACATCCAGTCAATTCTGTGAATGTTTACTGGAGCAGCACAATAAGGACCGCTGTTATTTTCACACTTGTGAATAGCTGCAATCATTGGATCTAATAAATTGTCCCAACCTTCTGATTTAGCAACTGAGTCAATGTTATATGGAGCTACAACACCTTCTTGGTCATACTCTTGAATTGTAGGTCCTTTAATTTGAGATGCAGATGGAGGATCTCCAGCAACTATTCTAGCTTTAAGTGCAACGTTAGCAGCATCTCCACCACCACCAGTTACAGGCATATCTAACCATTCACCACCATTGGCGGCAAAATCGTCTTTTAATACTTTAAGAGCAGCTGCTTCACCACCAGATGTCCACCAGTGCAAAACCTCAATTTTAGGTCCAGCAAAAGATGAAGTAGAAGTAAACGCAAATGCAATTAAGGCGATTATTATTTTTCTCATATCTTTCCTCTATATTATTAAGTTAACTTATTTTTTAAAAAAAAGACTATAGGTCAGATTGATTAGATAATGTAAATTAAAAAAAATGTCTTACAACTTCAAGTTGTTATATTTTTTTATGTATATTTAATTTTTATTAGAGAAAGTTAATTAAAAATCTAAAACTTTTAATTCAATTCTAAGATGTATTTTAATAAGTCGCACTTCTTCCTAATCTAGCTGCTCCTCTTACACCACTTGCATCACCAAACTTTGGTTTTAAGAAAACACCCTCATATTCTTTTCCTATAACAAATTTTTTAACCATTGACTCAATTTCACTTAGAAAATCAATTTCATTTGAAACCCCGCCACCAAATATAAAGGCATCTGGATCTAAAATATTGATAATACTAGAAAGCGACATTGCTAAATTTAATTTAAAATCTTCTATAAATCTTTCTGCGTCCAGATCATGTTTTCGGTTTAATTCAAAAATCTCACTTGTTTTTAAATTTTTTCCATAGATTTTATTAAATCTTTTCGCAAGTGCTAAGCCAGAAATAAAACTTTCAATTTCTGCTTCTCTGGCATTACTTGAGTCAAACTTCTCTTTTTTTGCTGCAAAATATGGAATTTGATTATGTCCCCATTCACCAGCTACTCCATTTGGTCCACTTACAATTTGTTTGTCAATAACAAGTCCTCCACCTGCACCTGATCCTAAAATGATACCATAAACTATTTTATAGTGTTTTCCTGATCCATCTATTGATTCAGATAAAGCGAAACAATTTGCATCATTTTCACAAAAAACTTCTTTACCTAATGCTTTTCGTAAATCATTTTGAAAAGGTTTTTTTTCTAGCCAGTAGCAATTTGGTGCATTTTTTACTAAACCAGTTTGAGGTGAATGAATACCCGGATGACATACTCCTATCGGTAGTTCTTTTTGAAATTCTTTTTCAAGTTTTTTACTTATATCTTTAATTGTTGTAATTATCGATAAATAATCTTTTGGACAGTTTGTTCTTGATCTATGTTTTTCATTTCCACTTTCTTCCAATACAACACTTTCTATTTTTGTTGCGCCTACATCAATTCCTATTTGCATAACTAATAAGTTGCTCTACCACCGCTCAAATCAAAAACTGCGGCTGTTGAAAATGAATTTTCTTCACTAGATAGCCATGTAACTAATGATGCAAGTTCTTCAACTTTTGCAAATTTGTTTCTTGGAATCTTAGAAAGCATATAGTTGATATGTTCCTCTGTCATTTGGTCAAAAATTCTTGTTTTCGCAGCAGCTGGTGTTACACAATTTACTGCTATATTTTTTTGAGCAAGTTCTTTTCCTAGTGATTTAGTTAGACCTATTACACCTGCTTTTGATGTGCTGTAAGCACTAGCGTTTGGATTTCCTTCTTTTCCAGCAATTGAGGCTATATTTACTATTCTTCCATAATCATTTTTCATCATAAAAGGGGTAACTGCTTTACAGCAGTAAAAAACAGAGTTTAGATTTAAATTAATAACTTTATTCCATTCATCTAATGGATATTCAGCTACTGTTGTGTTCATACCTGCTATACCAGCATTGTTTATAAATATATCTATCTTTCCATGTTTTGCTTCAACTTCAGATAAGTTTTTATTTATGTTTTCAAAATTACTTACATCTACTATCTGAAAACTTAGATTATCAGAATTTACTTTTTTTAGGGCTGTATTAACTGCATCTTCATCAATGTCCCAAATAACTACTTTAGCTCCTGCTTCAATAAATCTTTGTGAAATAGCCAAACCAAAACCTTGTGCTCCACCTGTTATTATTGCCACTCTGTTATTTAGATCAAATTTAATCATAAAACCTTTTTATTTTTTTTTGATCTTAATAAAGGAAAAGCTAATGCAATTAAAGATAAAATAAAGAAAGTTAGTGCGATAGGTCTGGTTAAAAACATAAGCCAATTTCCATCAAAAATAACTAATGACTGTCTAAGAGTTCCTTCAACTAACTCTCCTAATATTAAACCAATAATAACTGGAACAACCGAAAACCCATATCTTCTCATGAAAAATCCAAGAACTCCAAAAAATAACATTATCCAAACATCTAATATTGACTGACTTAATGAGTATGTTCCACATACAGAAACTGCAAAAATCATTGGCCATAAAATTTTGTTTGGAACTAAAGTAATTCTAGCAAATAACTTTGCTCCAAAGAATCCAAATATAAAAAAAAGTATATTAGCAATTAACATCGCACCAAAAATTCCATACAAAAAATCTGGTTGCTCTCTAAATAAATCAGGACCAGGTCTTACACCATGAATAATTAAACCAGTTAATATTACAGCTGTTGTTGCACTTCCGGGTATACCAAGTGCTAATGTTGGTACCATAGCTCCACCAGTAGCAGCATTATTTGCAGCTTCTGCTCCTGCAATTCCTTCTATAGATCCTTTTCCAAACTCTTCCTGATTTTTTGAAAATCTTTTTGCTTCTGAATAACCAATTAAAGATGCTACCGTCCCACCTTCTGCTGGAAGAACTCCAATAAAAGATCCTATACCTGATGATCTTAAAATTGTTTTCCAGGTTTTTTTATAATCATCTTTGGTTGGAAGTTTTACTGCTTTTAAAGCAACTCTTTTGAACACTTGATGAAGTAAAGTTGATTGAGTTAACATTTCACTTATTGCAAATAACCCTACAACAACTGGGATAAATCCAATTCCTACAGAAAGTTCATTTATTCCATAAGTAAATCTATCTATAGAAGTCATAAAATCTTTTCCTATTGTGGAAATTAAAATTCCAAACGCACCAGCTATCAAATTTTTAATTGGACTACCTTCACCAATAGAAGCAAGCATAGTTAATCCAAATATTGCTAAAGCAAAATATTCTGGTTGTCCAAATTCATAAGCAAGTTTTGCCAATATAGGTGCAAAAAACACCAATATTACTACACTAAAAATTCCCCCAACTGTGCTTGAAACTGTTGCCATACCTAAGGCTCTTCCAGCCTCACCTTTTTGAGCTAATGGATACCCATCTAAACATGTTGCTGCAGCTGCTGGTGTTCCTGGAGTATTTATTAATACTGCAGTAATTGCTCCACCATAGGTTCCTGCGCAATAAATTGATGTTAGTAATACTATTGCAGAAAGTGGGTCTAGCGTCATTGTGAATGGTAGAATTAATGCACCACCTGTTGTTGGTCCTAAACCTGGTAACACACCAAGAACCAAACCAAACAATGTACCAAATAGTAAAACTAATAATAGTTTTGAACTAAACAAAGGTGCCATCATCAATAATAAATTATCCATACTAATAATAATAAAGATTTGTGATTATTCCTGGTGGAAATCTTAAGCCTAAAACCATTTCAAAAAAAACAAACACAATGAATGGAAAAATAATTCCTACAAGAAATAAATAAAAAATTCTTTTTTCACCCCAATTATAAGAAACAAAAATTGATAATACTGAAATTGCTAAAAAAAAGTCTAAAGTTTTTGAAATTAAAATAAAAAAAATAAAACTTAAAATTGTTAAAAAAAAAGTTTTTGGTAATTTTTTTTCTTTTTTCCATGGTTTTTTTAAGGATAAGTAATAAATAACTGAAGTTAATGTGATTATCAAAACCAATAAACCTTTTGGAAATGTGGCTGGTTGAATTCCTCTATTCAAAATTGGTGGAACTGTATCAAATGTAAATGTTGAGATTAGTAAGAAAGTTGAAACTAAAACAATTATAAAAAAAACTTTGAATTCTTCTTTAAAAAAAAAGGGCAAACTTTTGCTTGCCCTTTTTTTATTTCGTACATTATTCATATTAAAAAATGTACTTTCTTAAAATTAATTAATGTATCCTAAAGCTTTAAGTTGAGCAGTCATTTCTGCAAGCATAACTTCCATCTGCTTACCCCACTCATCAGCTCCAACTACACTAGTTGAATCAAGACCGATGTCAGTTAAAAAACTTTGGAAATATTTATGTTCCATAGCTTTTATCATTGCATCCTCTAATTGTTTCTTTCTTTCTGCAGGAACGCCTTTTCTTGTTACAAAGCCTCTTACAGTTGATAAAACAACAGGTATCCCTAATTCTGTTGCTGTAGGAACATTATTTAGTTTTTCCATTCTGTTACTTGCTAGAACGACAGATACACATAAAGTTCCATCTTCTATCTCAGTTACAGCTTCACCTAAATTTAAAACACCTACATCAATATCTCCTTTGATAAGGTTAGTTTTAATTGGTCCTACACCTTTATAAGGTACAATTGTTGGATCTGTTAATTTTCCTTTTTTTGTAAATGCAATTGCGCTGACATCATCAATACCACCCACATGAGTTGTTCCATATTTTAGTGATTTTGATTTTTGAGCACTAATAAACTTTTTAGCATCTTTGATATCATTTTTACAATTAACTACAAATAATTGAGGATCATCAGTTCCTCTAGCTAAAGGTTGCATATCACTTAATTTAACTTTAGTTTTACCCAAAGCCATAGATACGGCATGACCAGTAGTCCAAGTTAAAGTGTGTTGACCATCAGCAGGTAAAGTCATCATGTAATCCATTGATGCAGCTCCACCACCTCCTTTTTTGTTAACTAATTGCATATCTTGCTTTAGATACCTTCTAGTTCTTAACAACATCATTCTTGTAGTTACATCTGTACCACCACCAAAACCAGCGTGTGTGATTGCTTGAATTGGGTGACCATCTGCTTTTGCAGATGTAATCATTAATGGAAGTGCAACAACGAAAAATTCAGTTACCAAAACTGCGGCAGCTAAAAATAATTTAAAACTTTTATTCATTATTTCCCTCTTTAGTTAATTTATAATTAATTATATAAACATAATCTGATACATAGCGTAAAGTAAAAAATGCCTCAAAACAAAATTAATATTGGAATTCTTTTAGGAGACCCAGCGGGTATAGGACCTGAATTAATCACTAAATTATTATCGGAAGAAATTACTAATAAAGCTAATATAATTGTGATTGGTGAAAGAAATATATTTGAAAATGGTAATAAAATTTCTGGTAATTCACATAAATTAAAGTTTGTAGATAATTTTGATGAAATTAATTTTGAAGAGGAAAGTAAATTTTTTCTTGATATTTCAAATGGTAAAAATCATGAGTATAAGTTATCTGAATGTTCTAAGGAGTCTGGTGAAAGTGTTTTGTCAGCTTTAAACTTAGCATTAGAGTTAGCAAAAGAAAATAAAATTCATGCAATTAATTTTGGTCCTTTTAATAAAACAAGTTTAAAGCTTGGTGGTAATAAATATTCTGATGAACTACATTTAATGGCTGAAAAATTAAATGTAAAAAACTTTTTTTGTGAATTTAATGTTATAGATAATTTTTGGACTGCGCGTGTAACTTCTCATATTCCAATTAAAGATGTTTCAAAAAACATTAAAAAAGAAAAAATTATTCAGCCAATTAAACTTATTAATGATGCAATGAAATTAAATGGAATTCAAAGACCAAGAGTTGCTGTTCAAGCTCTTAATCCACATGCTGAATTTGGAACTGAAGAAAAAGATGAAATCATTCCAGCAATAGAAGAGGCAAAAAAATTAGGTATTAATGCTGATGGACCTTTGCCTTGTGATACATCTTTTATTACAGCTTATAAAAATAAAAATCACGATTGCATTGTTGGTATGTATCATGATGCTCTTCAATCAGGATTAAAAGCATTTGGTTTTGATAGAGGTGTAACTGTTCAAGGTGGTTTGCCAGTACCTATAACAACGCCAGCCCATGGCACTGCCTTTGATATTGCTGGTAAAAATAAAGCAAATTTAGAACCTACTTTGAATTCATTTAAAATTGCATTAACAATGGCTGAGAATAAAAATAAAAATGACAAAAATAAAAGAAATAAAAACTAAAGTTTATCAATGGAATGGTAAGACTGTTCCTCCACAAAATAATTTTTGTACTAACGCTTCTGATCTTTTGTTTGAAAAATCTGACGCAATGGGTTCATTTAGATTCCATGAATGGTTGATTTGTGAAATTGAAACTGATGATGGTATAATAGGAATTGGGAATGCTGCCTTAGCACCTCAGGTTGCTAAAAAAATAATTGATACATATTTAAAACCTTTGGTAATTGGTGAGGACCCATTTGATTATGCCTACATTTGGGAAAAAATGTATAGAAGAACTCATGCTTGGGGTCGAAGAGGAATTGGTATGGTTGCAATATCAGCAATTGATATCGCTCTCTGGGATATAATGGGAAAAATTACAAAAAAACCAGTTTTCAAACTTCTTGGAGGTAGAACAAAAGAAAAAATACCTGTTTATGCATCAAAGCTTTATAGCCAACCGATTAAAGATCTCCAAAAAGAGACTGAAAGTTATGTAAAACAGGGTTTCAAGATGTTTAAAATGAGATTTGGTTGGGGTCCAAAAGATGGTCCTGATGGAATGAAAAAAAATATTGAACTAGCAGAAGCGGTTAGAGAAGTAATTGGCGAAGATGCAGATTTAATGATGGAATGTTATATGGGTTGGAATTTAGATTATGCAAAAAGAATGATTCCAAAATTAATGAAATTTAATCCTAGATGGTTAGAAGAACCAGTTATAGCTGACGACATACATGGATATGCTGAATTAAATAATATGAACATGATACCAATTTCTGGAGGTGAGCATGAATTTAATATATTTGGTTTCAAACAATTATTGGATTTAAAAGCTGTTAGTTATATTCAATATGACAACAATAGAGTTGGTGGCTTTACAGTGGCACAAAAAATAAACGCTATTGCAGAAGCTCATCAAGTTCCAGTAATTCCTCATGCAGGACAAATGCACAATTATCATTTAACAATGTCTAATTTTAATTGTCCAATATCTGAATTTTTTCCTGTTCATGATGTTGAAATAGGAAATGAACTTTTTTATTATATTTTTGAAGGAGACCCTGCTCCAGAAAATGGATTTATAAATCTGGACGATAATAAAGCAGGTTTAGGTCTTACAATAACTGATAAATTTAAATCTAATTTTAAAATTATAGAATAATTTATTATCCTTTGATGCCCATATGGGTATATTTAACATTCAAATAATCTTTGATGGCATTAGATCCACCTTCTCTACCATAACCACTTTGTTTTATTCCTCCAAATGGAGCCTCAGCTATTGCAATCATACCAGTGTTAACTCCTACCGTTCCAGTTTCTAATTGCTCAGATGCAAGATGAGCTTTTTCCATTGAATTAGTGCAGACATAACTTGATAAACCAAGTTCATGGTTATTTGCTCTTTCAATTACTTCATCAAAAGATTTAAATGATAGCATTGGCACTAAAGGTCCAAATGGTTCTTGTTTCATTATTGTAAAATCATCTTTTACATCATCAAATATCGTTGGTTCATAAAAAAATCCTTTGTTAAAGCCTGCTGGTCTTTTACCTCCTAGTAAAACTTTAGCACCTTCTTGTTTCGTTTTTTCAACTAAATCTTCAATCTCATTTAATCTTTTTTTCGTTGTAAGTGGACCTAATTGAGTATCGGCATCCATTCCATTACCGATTTTAAGTTTTTTTGTTTTATCCACGAATAAATTTACAAATTCATCCTTTTTGCTTTCATGAATATAAAATCTATTAGGTGAAATACATACTTGTCCGTTATTTCTAAACTTTGCAGCAATTGCCATATCAGCTGCTTTTTTTATATCAGCATCATCAAAGACAATGAATGGTGAATGACCACTTAGCTCCATAGTGACTCTTTGAACTTTATCAGCAGCTTGTTTTAAAATTAGCTTTCCAACTCTTGAAGAACCAGTAATTGAAATTTTTTTTACTATATCTGAGGAAATTAATTGTTGCGCAATGCTTGGAGGATCACCAGATAAAAGATTTACCACACCCGGTGGAACTCCACACTCTCTACAAATATCCACCATTTCCATAACTACACCAGGTGTAATTACATCTGGTTTTATAATAACAGAACAACCTGCTGCTAAAGCAGTTGAAATTTTTCTTGCTGATAATACAGCGGGGAAATTCCAAGGAGTTAAAGCTGCTACAACACCAACCGGTTGGTAATAAACATGAACTCTTGTATCTACAAATCTACTTTCTACAGTTTGACCATAAATTCTTTTTGTTTCTTCTGCGTTCCATTCAAAAATATCTGCTGCTCCTCCTATTTCTCCTTTTGCTTCTGCTAAAGGTTTTCCAACTTCAAGTGTCATCCACTTAGCTAGGATATCTTGCCTTTCTCTCATTGTATCTGCGATCCGTCTGATAATATAAGATCTTTGCCATGGGGGAGTTTTTTTCCAAACTTCTAATCCTTTAGCTGCTGATTGTAATGCTGCCTCTACATCTTTTGGAGTTGCTTTTGACGCTTTGCCAATAATTTCTTCCGTTGCTGGGTTGATTACATCATAAGTTTCTTTTTTTTCTGCTTGTCGCCATTTACCATCAATGAATTGTCCAAATTTACTGTACATAAAAAATTTTTAAATCTATTTAATTAGATTTTATAACCTATAGTTTAATTATATAAACATTATACACTAAAAAAAAATTAGAGAAAATTAAATTTCATTTTTAGTTTCATAAAGCGTTGGAAACATTTCACCATCAACTGGGTCACCATTTTTATATCCAGCTTCTTGCATTGCTTTTCTATAGTTAAAGCTAGTCCAATCACCATCATAACTAATTTTTGAATCTTCTTTTGCTACTCTTAAAGTATAACGACTTAAAGTTTTTTTAGGAATAGTTTCACTTAAAGTTCCATGGAGAGTTCTCATATCAAATATAACTGCGTCACCTAACTCACAATCCCACTGTAAAAATTCGTATTTTTCCTTGTTTCTTAAAATATCTGGAGGTAATTCATACTTTTTTCCATTTATGACACACTCATTGCCTTCAACTTTATGTCCATCTTTAAATAAGACTCTTAAAAATAACTTATTCCATAAATGTGATCCTTTAACCCATACAACTCCCTCATTTTTTTTTGTCGGCTGCAATGGTAACCACAAAACACACATAGTACCATCCATATCAAAATAACTAATATCATGATGAAATGGGGTTGATGATTTAGAACCTGCTTCTCTCAAAAACCAATTATCCATTACAAGATTAATCTTTTTGGCAGACATCAATTCTGAAGCTATACGAGCATATGGTGAGTTATAAACAAATTCTTTAAACTCAGGAACTAAATGCCAAGTCCAATAATCCTCTAAATAAGCAGGAACATTTTTTTGTATTGTGTGAGATTTAAACCTAGGACTTGGATTTTTAATATCTCTTTTTATGCCGGTTCTAAGTTTGTTTATCCAAGTAATGTCAAATTTATTCTTAAGAAAGACAGCACCTTCCTCTCTAAATTGTTTAATTTCATTTTCAGAGAGAATTTTGTTCATGTTATTTGTTTCAGAATATAATATAAGTTATATCATATGAATATTCTTAAAGATAGTTTTGGCAGAACATTTCCTTATATAAGAATGTCAATTACAGATGTTTGTAATTTTAAATGTGGATACTGTTTACCAAATGGTTACCAAGTTGACAAAAGTGATAATAGAAAATTTCTTCATCTAGATGAAATTAGACGTCTTGCAAAATGTTTTTCGGAATTAGGAGTTAATAAAATTCGAATTACTGGTGGAGAGCCAACAGTAAGAAAAGATTTTTTTGAAATTATTAAAGTTTTAAAATTTGAAAGTGGAATAAAAAAAGTTGCAATTACAACCAACGGCTACCACTTAGATAAAAAGGCAAAATTATTAGTAGATAGTGGTCTAAATGGCATAAATATAAGTATAGATAGCCTTAATCAAAATACTTTTAAAAATGTTACGGGTCATGATAGATTACCAGAAATCTTAAAAGGAATAGAAAATTTACAAGATCTTCAATTTAATAATATTAAAATCAATGCGGTTTTATTAAAAAATATTAACTCATCATCAAAGGATTTTGATGAATGGTCAAATTTTATTCAGAATAAGAAAATTGATTTTAGATATATAGAATTGATGCAAACAGGTGATAATTTAGATTATTTTAAAAAGTATCATGTACCATCAAAAGTTTTCAAAAATTATTTAAGTGAAAACAAGTGGATTTACCAAACTTTTGGAAAAGATGCAGGTCCTTCTTTAAATTATATAAATCCAGAATATAAAGGTAAATTTGGAATAATCGCGCCATATTCAAAAGATTTTTGTAAAAGTTGTAATCGACTAAGAATTACATCTAGAGGAGATTTAAGACTTTGTTTATTTGGAAATACTGGGATAAGTGTCAGACATTTGTTACAAAAAGATGATCAACTTAGTGAGTTAAAAGATCTTATATTAAAACAAATGCAATTTAAAAAAGAGTCTCATTATCTAGAACTTGGAGAAACAGGTTCTACTAAAAATTTATCTAAAACTGGAGGATAACTGACTAAATTAAATATAATAAATAAAGATGAATTAAAAGATTGGGTAGAAGATATTTTTAAAGAAAATTCTTTTAATATGATTGATGTTTCTAATAAAAGTGAAACATTTAGAAGGTCTTTAGCTTCAGGAAAAATTTATGTTGGCAAAGAAGTGTTTGAATTAATTAAAAAAAAACAAATGCCAAAAGGAGATCCAATTACTTTAGCAGAAGTGTCGGCTTTATTAGGTGTTAAAAAAACAAGCGAATTAATACCTCTTTGCCATCCTTTGCCGATAGATCATACAGCTACTAAAATTATTATGCATGAAAAAGACAATTCGATTGAAGTTTTTTGTGTTGTATCTACTTATGCAAAAACTGGGGTTGAAATGGAAGCTATTATGGGGGTGAATGCAGCATTAATTACGATTTATGATTTAAGTAAAATTGTTAACCCTTATCTTAAAATTGATAATATAAAATTATTAGTTAAAGAAGGTGGAAAAAGTGGCTTATGGACTAACCCAGATGGTCTACCAGAATTTTTAAAAGATTTATTTTAATTTTATAAAATTAATGAAAGTAGAAATAGAATTATTTGGCGCTAGTAGAGATTTTAGTGAGCAAAATTCATTAAATTTTGAAGTAGATAATAATTCAACAATTAAAGATATCAGAAATAAAATAATTGATTATTTAGATAAAAAATTTAATGGAAATGAAAACTATAAAAAAATCGTTATTTCATCTGCTTTTTGCTCTGGGGAAAATAATATTATTAGCGACAATTATAAAATAACAAATAATGAAAAGATTGCTATTATACCTCCAATTGGAGGAGGTTAATGCTTCACACAAGAATAATAGACTCAAAAGATAATAAATTATCAATTTTAGAAGCTGAGAGTTTTATTTCATCTTCTAAGTTTGGCGCCTCTATCTTTTTTACAGGAACAGTTCGTAATCAAAATAATAATCAATCTGTTGTAGGAATTACTTACGATAGTCATGACGAACTTGTTAAAAAAAGTTTTAAGGAAATTTATAATGAAGCCGATCAAAAATTAAATATCCATGATAAAGCCGTATTTATTGAACATGCTAAAGGCTACTTAAACATTGGTGAAATCAGTATTATTATTGCAGTTGCATGTAAGCATCGTGATAATGCATATGTTTTATCAAGATATATAATTGAGGAAATAAAGAAAAGATCTCCTATATGGAAAAAAGAACATTATAACAATAATGAGAGTAAATGGTTAAAGGGAAATCCCATACTTTATGAAAAAAGTTAAATATTCAGAAATTACTCCAGAAAAAATATATCTTAGAAGAAGAGAGTTTGTAAAAAAACTAGGATTTTCAACAGGATCTTTAATGATTGGTCAAAATATGATTGGTAAGGCTTTTGCAGCTAATGATAATTTGCAAGAAAAAATTACTGAACGAAGGTATGTAACTACTTATAATAATTATTATGAGTTTGGGACTAGAAAATCAGATCCTGTAGAAAAATCTCAAAACTTTAAAACAAGTCCTTGGAATTTAACAATAGATGGTGAAGTTGAAAAAAAAATTACCTTAACAGTAAATGAAATTAAAAATTCTTTTCCAATCGAAGAAAAAATTTATAGATTAAGATGTGTTGAGGGTTGGTCAATGGTAATACCTTGGATGGGATTTTCTTTAAACAAACTTTTAGAAAAAGCATCACCAAATGGTAAAGCTAAATTCGTAGAATTTACAACTGTTTTTGATCCAGAACAAATGCCAGGTCAAAGATATCCAATTCTTAAATGGCCATATAAGGAAGGACTAAGAATTGATGAAGCTATGCACCCCTTAACAACAATGGTTACAGGTCTTTATGGCAAAGAACTTCCAAACCAAAACGGGGCACCCTTAAGATTAATTGTTCCATGGAAATATGGATTTAAAAGTTCAAAAGCAATAGTTAACATTAAATTAGTGGAAAAAATGCCGATTTCATCTTGGATGCAAGCATCACCAAAAGAATATGGTTTTTATTCAAATGTTAATCCAAGAGTTAATCATCCAAGGTGGTCACAAGCTTCGGAAAGAGTAATTGGCTCAGGTATATTAAGTGAAAGAATACCCACTACAATGTTTAACGGTTATGGTGATCAAGTTGCAAATCTTTATTCAGGAATGGATCTAAAGAAAAACTTCTAATTAAATTGATTAAATATTTCAAAACAATAATTTTTATTTTATGTTTGTGGCCTTTGACTGCAATTTCTCTAGATATTTATTATAATGAATTAGGTGCTGAACCAGTTAAAAAAATTATGAATCATTTCGGTGAATGGACATTAATTTTTATCTGTTTAACTTTATCAATGAGTCCTCTTAAAAGATTTACAAAATTGTCTATCTGGATAAAGTTTAGAAGAATGTTGGGATTATTTGTTTTTTTTTATGCTACAATTCACTTACTAACCTATATTGGACTAGACTATAGATTTGATTGGCAGCCAATTTTAAATGATGTTTTAAAAAAAAAATATATATTTATTGGATTTTCTGCTTGGCTATTATTAATTCCATTGTCAATTACTTCATCTCAAAAAATGATGAAAATTCTTAAAAATAAATGGAAAATATTACATAAATTAATTTATGTAATAGCTGTTTTTGGTTCACTTCATTATATTTGGTTATCTAAGACAATTTTTTTTAAACCATTAATTTATTCAATAATTATTGTTGTATTACTTGCTTTAAGAATTAAGATAAAAAATAAGGATATTAATTATGGATGAAAGTAAAAAAAGAGAAATTGAATCAGCAACTCTAGAGAGATTAATTAATCATCTTAGAGATAGAAAGGATGTTCAAAATATTGATTTAATGAACTTGGCTGGATTTTGCAGGAATTGTCTATCCAAATGGTATAGGGAAGAAGCAGAAAAAAAAGGAATTGAAATATCTGACCCTGACGCAAGGAATCATATTTATGGAATGCCTTATTCCGAATGGAAAGATAAATACCAAAAATAATTATTTTTCCTTTAATCGAGGAAACAATTCTACAAAGTTACAAGGTTTATTATTAATATTTAATTGATCTTTTAAAATTCCATCCCATGCATCTGTTACTCCACCAGATGATCCTGGTAAAGCAAAAATATATTTACCATTTGCCAAAACTGCACAAGCCCTAGATTGTATTGCTGAGGTACCAACAGTTTTTAGACTTATAGTCCTAAAAACTTCACCAAAACCTGGAATTTTTTTATCTGCAATTTCATCAATAGCTTCTGGTGTTATGTCTCTGCCAGTTAAACCTGTTCCTCCAGTAGTGATTACTACATCTATTTCATTTTTATTAATCCATTCTTTTAAAATTAAAACAATATCTTCCCTATTGTCTTTACAAATTTTTCTATCAATTAAATTATGTTTCGCTTCCTTTATTTTTTCTACAAGAATGGCGCCAGATTTATCATTATCAAAAGTTCTAGTATCTGTTACAGTCAATAAAGCTATATTTACAATCATAATTAATTTTTGAATATGACCATATTATCAATATTTTTTTTTATAACAGCAATATTATATTCTAGTGTTGGATTTGGTGGGGGTTCTACCTATCTTGCGCTAATGTTAATATGGGATATCCCATACTATATTTTTCCAATAATAGCTTTATTTTGTAATATCATAGTCGTTTCAGGAAATTCTTTTAATTATATCAAGTCGGGTAATCTTAATCTTAAATTATTAACACCTTATCTTATGGGATCTATACCCTTTGCATTTATAGGGGCCTCAATTTCAATTAGTAAAGATTTGTTTGAAGTAGTTTTGTTTTTAGTTTTAATGTTTGCAGGTATATTTTTATTAATTGAGAGTAAATCATTTAATAAAAATCAAATTAAAACAAAGCAAATACCAAAAATCTTTTCAATTTGCATTGGCTCTTTAATAGGTTTTGTCTCAGGTCTTATTGGAATTGGTGGTGGTATATTCTTAAGTCCATTTCTGTTCTTAATGAAAGCTGGAATACCAAAACATATTACAACTTCAGCCTCCCTATTTATTTTAATTAACTCTATTTTTGGAGTAGCTGGTCAACTGACTAAAGATTTAGTATTTAATGAATTTTTAAATTTTTGGCCTTTATTTCTAGCAGTATTTATTGGTGGTCAAGTTGGAAATTATTTAAATATAAAATTTTTATCAAATAAAACTTTAGTAATACTAACATCCTTATTAGTTATTTTTGTCGCAATAAGAATGGGATTTAGAATTATATCATAATGTTGATTTAATTTTTTATTGATATATTTAGTCTTTAAATGAAAAATTTAAAACCTTTTGGACCAACAATTGGAAAAACAAAAATTTCAAAAAAATTTTTTGATAAATTAAACAAAGAATTTGATAAAAAATCTAAATTCAAAAAAATTGACTATAGCCCAAAACTAGCAAGTCAAATTCAAAAAGAATTAAAAATTTCTAATCAATTTATTAAAAAAAACTTAATATCTGAACTAAAAACAAATATTAGAAAATTTTTAAAAAATGAAAAAATTAAAAATATTAAAGATATTAAAATCTTAAATCTTTGGGTAGTTAGACAATTTAAAGGTGAATATAATCCAATTCATTATCACGAAGGTGATTTATCAGGTGTTGGTTATCTTAAACTTCCAAAAGGGATGACTAAAAATAAAATGGTAAAAAATAAAAAAATAAAAACAAATGGAACCATTGATTTCATTAATGGTCAAAAAGGTTTTTTAAGCAAAAGTATTTATAATGTTTCACCTAAAATAAGGGATTTATTAATTTTTCCTAATTATTTAATGCACAGTGTTTATCCTTTTAATGTCGAAGGAGAAAGAAGATCTTTTTCTTTTAATGCAAAAATTATTTTTTCAAAATAATTAAGATATTTTAATTGATTTATTAACATCTGCTTTTCCAAATAGATAAATACCAATTGAAACAGCTATTAAAGAAATTAATACTTTAATAGTAATTAATTCTTTTAAGAATATATATCCTAATATAACTCCAAAAATTGGAATTAGAAAAGCCACTTGTGCTTGAAAAATTAAACCATTATTTTTTAGGATTCTAAACCTTAAAAGCCAAGCAACTCCTGTTGGGACAATTCCTAAATAAATAACTGAAACTAATGAGTCAGTCCTTGGTATTACTTGCCACGGCTGTTCTATAAAACTTACAAGTGGAATTAAAATTATAGTTGCCCAAATCAATATTGATCCTGTTACATTTTCATTCTTTTTTTTACTAATTTTTAAAGTTAATAATCCTCCAACTACATAACATGTTGAGCCTAATAAAATTAACAAAGCAGAAAAAACATTATTTTCATTAATTAAAAGATTTTCTGAAAATAAAAAAATAACTCCAAAAAAACCAATTAAAACTCCAAATGTTTTAATTAAATTAAATTTTTCATTTTTAGTATAAAAATGACTTAGTACAGTTGCGCTTAAAGGTGTAGTGGCCATTAATATTGCGGCTAAGTTACTTTGAACAGATTTAACTCCATAAGCAATTAAAAAAAATGGGGCCACTAAATTAATAAATCCTATCATTGCAAACCAATGCCAATCTTTGGAAAAAGCTTCTATTTTGATATTTTTGTAATAACAAAGCAGCAAAACAGGAATTGAACCAAATAAAACTCTTAAAAAAGCAATTGTTACAGGTCCAAAAGAATAGGTTGCAATTTTAATATTAAAAAAAGCTGATGCCCAAATTAAAGCTAACAAAGTTAAAAAAAAATAATCGATTAATTTTGGTTGTCTCATTCTGCTAGTTCTTCAATCTTTCCATTTGTTAATTTTAATAATTGTTCAAAATTAATTTTAAAAATACAATTTGGATGTCCTGCGGCTGCAAAAATATCTTCAAATCTAGCTAAATTATTATCTATTAGAATACTAACTTTAGTTAAATGACCTATAGGTGAAACTCCTCCAATTGTATACCCTGTAATTTCTTTGACTTGATCTGCATTTGCCATTGAAACATCTTTTTCACCTAAAATTTTTTTGAGTTTATTGAGTGAACACTTTTTATCACCAGATACTAAACATAAAACAAAAGATTTTGCTGTTTTAAAAAGTAAGCTTTTAACTATAGCTCCAACCTTACAACCTAAAGCTGTGGCTGCATCATTTGCTGTTCTCGCAGTCTGTTCTAAGTACTCGATATAGAGATTTTTATCAAATTCCTTCAAAGCCTTTTCTGCTCTTTTAACTGGTTCTTTGTTTAAAATTGGATTCATAAATTTAGCTAAAAAAATTGTTAAATATTATTGCATAATTACACCACTTATGTGAAAATTGCATAGGTGTTATTTATTAAATAAGCAATATTTATTGCAATATTTTTGTTAATTATCACTCACAAAATTATATAGGAGACAAAATGACCACAGCAAATGTTTTAAAATTTATAAAATTAAAAGAGGCAGAGTTTGTAGACTTAAGATTTACTGACCCAAGAGGAAAATTACAACATCTAACAATGGATGCTAGCATAGTAGATAAAGACATGCTGGATAACGGAGTATTTTTTGACGGTTCCTCTATTGCTGGTTGGAAAGCTATAAATGAATCTGACATGATTTTAAAGCCTGATACTGCAAGAATGTTTATGGATCCTTTTACATCTCATAATACTGTTGTTTTATTTTGCGATATTTTTGATGCTGTTAAAAAAAATCCCTATGAAAGAGATCCAAGAGGAGTAGCAAAAAAAGCTGAAAAATATTTGAAATCTTCAGGTATTGGTGACAAAGCTTTCTTTGGACCTGAGCCAGAATTCTTTGTTTTTGATGATGTAAGAATTAAAAACGATATGAATGAATGTGGTTTTAAAATTGATAGTAAAGAAGGTCCATATAATTCTGGTAAAGAATACGAAAATGGAAACATGGGTCATAGACCTCCAATAAAAGGTGGTTATTTTCCTGTTCCTCCAGTGGACAGTGAACAAGACATGCGTGGAGAATATTTAAAAAATTTAAAAGAAGTAGGAATTAAAGTAGAAAAACATCATCATGAGGTTGCTCCTAGTCAACATGAATTAGGTATGTATTTTGGAACTCTTGTTGATCAAGCCGATAATGTTCAATTATATAAATATGTTGTACAAATGGTTACTAACTCATTTGGAAAAACAGCTACATTTATGCCAAAACCTGTAGCTGGAGATAACGGTTCTGGTATGCACATTCATCAATCTATTTGGAAAGGCAATACGCCAGTATTTTCTGGAAATGCATATTCAGGTTTATCCAAAACTGCACTTTACTATATTGGTGGTATATTAAAGCATGCTAAAGCAATTAATGCTTTTGCTAACTCAACAACTAATAGTTATAAAAGACTAGTACCAGGATTTGAAGCTCCAGTTCTACTTGCTTATTCAGCAAGAAATAGATCTGCTTCATGCAGAATACCTATTACTCTTAGTAAAAAAGGTGCAAGATGTGAAATAAGATTTCCTGATGCTTCAGGAAACCCTTATTTAACTTTTGCAGCAATGCTAATGGCTGGTATTGATGGTATAAAAAAGAAAATCAACCCAGGGAAATCTTTTGATAAAGATTTATATGAATTACCTGCAAAAGAAGTTGAAAAAATTCCAACGGTATGCGGCTCGTTAAGAGAAGCAATGGAAAGCTTAGACAAGGATAGAGAGTTTTTAACTCAAGGTGGAGTGTTTACTGACGATCAAATTGATGCTTATATTGCACTTAAGTTTGAGGAAATTCATAAATTTGAGCATGCACCTCATCCTGTAGAGTTTGAAATGTACTACAGTAGCTAGACTCTTAATTACTGTCTAGTTGTTGCAATCGTATTTTTGTTAACGCCTTTTTTAACTACGTAGTCCTGTGTGCCATTGGCACCAGTGTTAACCTCTTTACGTAAATCTTTAAAAAATGTTTTTTCTTTTAAAGAATCTTTAAGGTTTTTAACAAGATTTTTAAATTCAAATTTATTCATATCAAATCTTTATCTTAGATATGCAAATTATGCAAATCTGGTATGCTCAAAATGGGATTATTTGATTTATGACGTTTTAAATGACTCTCCACATCCACAACGCTCAGTTTCATTAGGATTATTAAAAACAAAAGATGAAGATAATTCATCTTTCTTATAATCCATTTCAGTCCCTAAAAGGTACATTATTGCTGCAGAATCAACAAAAACTTTAACACCTTTATCCTCAATAACTTCATCGTTAGGATTTGCCTCTTTAGTATACTCCATAACATAAGACATTCCAGCACAACCCCCTGTTTTAACAGACACTCTTACTCCAAGCGAATCTTTTTGAGCATAAGACATTATTTCTTTAATCCTTAATGCTGCATTGTCACTTAATTTAATAATAGGATTCATTACAAGTTTAACTCCAATTTAGCTGCCTCTGACATCATATCTTTAGTCCAAGGAGGATCCCATACCAATTCAAGATCAACATCGTCTATACCTTCAACTTGCATTGCTCCCTCTTTAACTTCTTTAGGTAAACTTTCAGCAACGGGGCAATTAGGTGTTGTTAGTGTCATTTTAATCTTAGCAAAATTATCATTTTCAACTTTTATATCATAAATTAAACCTAATTCATAAATATTAACTGGTAGCTCTGGATCATAAATTTTTCTAATCTCTTCAATAATTTGATCTTTTTTGCTCATATCAATCTAATTTTCTGTTTTAACCAATTCTTTTTTATTTTCAAATGCAGAAACAAGAGTATGCCATGATAAAGTTGCACATTTAACTCTCATTGGGTATTGCTTCACTCCTGATAAACACATCAATTTTGTTTTTTCATCATCACCCAAATTTTCTGATCTTAATTCAGGATTTTTTTTTATCATTCCTAGAAAATCTTCTATAATTTCCTTAGCTTCGTCTTCATTTTTTCCCTTAATTAAATCTGTCATTATAGACGCTGATGCCATTGAAATAGCACATCCACTTCCTTCAAAGGAAATACCTTCAACAATTTTTTGTCCATTTAATTTCAAGAAAACATGAACATTGTCCCCGCATAACGGGTTATGTCCTTTTGCATCTTTATTAAAACCATCTGTCTTACCAAGATTTCTTGGATTTTGACCATGCTCTAATATTATTTCTTGATATAGTTCTTTTAAGTTCATTTAAGATTAAATATTTTTTTACAATTATTTATTGCATCGTCAAGTTTATCAAGATCATCTTTGGTATTATAAATTCCAACAGATGCCCTTGAGCTTGCAGGGATATTCAATTTATCATGAAGTATTTGACAACAATGATGTCCTGCTCTTATTGCAACACCATCTTCATCTAATATGGTTGCTACATCATGAGGATGAATTCCTTCAATCGTAAATGACAAAACTCCACCTTTATTTTTTGGATTACCAATTAATTTAACTGAATTATTTTTTTTTAATAGCTCTTGTCCGTATTCTATTAATTCTGCTTCATGTTTAACCACATTATCTATTCCTATACTCTCTAAAAACTTAATGGACTGATCAAAAGCTATAACTTGTGCTGTAGCCATAGTTCCAGCTTCATATTTATTAGGTAAATCACCGTAAGAAATTCTATCTTTTTTAACTTCATTAATCATGCCTCCACCACCTTGATAGGGTGGCAATTCTTCTAGCCATTTTTTTTTGCCATATAAAACTCCTAGACCAGTTGGGCCATACATTTTATGACATGAAATTGCATAAAAATCACAATCCAAATCTTGCATATCTAATTTTAAATGAGGAGCCCCCTGGCAACCATCTACCACAACAATTATTCCTTTAGAGTGTGCCAACTCAGTGATCTCTTTGATTGGAAGAATTGCTCCAGTAACATTTGATAAATGAGTAACTGAGATAATCTTTGTTTTAGAAGTTATTTTTTTTTCAATTTCTTCTAAAGTTATCTCGCCCTCTTCATTAATTTCAGCAAAATTTATTTTAATATTTTTTGATTTCCTTAAAAAATGCCATGGTACATAATTAGAATGATGCTCTAATTCAGTAATAAGAATTTCGTCTCCTTCTTGTAAATAATTTTGACCTAAAGTATTAGCAACAAGATTAAGTGCTTCTGTTGCGCCTTTGGTAAATACAATTTCATTTTTATCTTTTGCATTAATAAATCTTTGAACTGAGGTTCTGGTATTTTCATATAAATTAGTAGCTGCTACTGCAAGATAATGAACGCTTCTTCCAACATTCGAGAATTGTTTTGTGTAAAATTCATTAATTCTATCAATTACAACTTTTGGTTTTTGAGAAGAATTTGCACTATCTAAATAAACTAAATCGTTATTATGAATTTTTTCGTCAAATATTGGAAATTCTTTTTTAACTAAATCTATATTCATTCTTTTATTCCAATCATATTTTTAATTAAATTTTTTATTTCCGAGTCAGTGATTTTTTCTACTACATCCAGTAAAAAACCATTAATTAATAGTTCTCTTGATTGCTGATAGTTTAATCCTCTAGTCATCAAATAGAAAATTGCGTTTTCATTTAAACTACCTGATGAAGAGCCATGCGAACACTTTACGTCGTCAGCATAAATTTCTAATTCTGGTTTAGCATTAAACTCTGAATCTTTATTTAACAATATTGCTTTACTTAGTTGATATCCATCTGTTTTCTGAGCTTTTGAATTAACAAATATTTTTCCTTGATACACTGCTTTAGAACTTTCTTCTAAAACACTTTTAATTAGTTGATAGCTTTTCGTGTTTTCAGTTAAATGATTTATTATTGTTCTAATTTCATGATGTTTATCATTATTGAGAGAGAGAATACCATTAACAAAAGCTGAAGAGTATTCTCCATTTAGATTACAATTAATTTCATTTTTAAAGAAATTCGATCCTGAAGATAAAATAAATGTTTCCGAAATACTATTTTTGTCTTGCTGAATATTGTTAAAGGAATATTTAATATTTTTATTTTCGAATTTATCTACTTTGTAATTTTTTAAAACCGAATTTTCTTTTAAATCAAAGTTGTAAAAAATGTTTAGAAAATTTTTTTCTGAAGTATCGTTGAATAAGTCAATTAGCCTTAAAGAACTATCTTTATCCAGTTCAAAATTTAATCTTAAATTTATATTTTTAGACCAAATTTTAGAGTTGGTTGTGTGATATATAATAAGTGGTTTTGAAAACTGATACCCCTTTTTAACAAGTATTTTAAAAGATTTGTTAGTAAAGGCATTATTTAAGTCGGATAAGGAATTATTATTATTAAATTTATTAATACTTTCTGACTGATCAATTATTTCTATTTTATCTTTCTTTTCATAATCAAAATCAATTTTTTCAATTCTGCCATTAATAAAGACTATTTTATTGTGTTCTAGTCCATCTACGAAAACTGATGTATCAACTTTATTAGTAGATGTATAATCACTATAAAAACTTAGTTCCCCAATATTTTTTTTTATTATTTGATTAAGATCTGAAAATTTCCACTCTTCTTCTCTTCTATTTGGAAATCCTCTATTTATAAAATTATCTAAATAAAATTTTTTTATTTCAATATCTTTTTGAGATAAACTTAAATTTTTAATAATATTATTAAAATCTTTTTGTAATTGCTCTTTCATTTAGTGAAAACTTTCATACCCCTTTTTTTCTAATTCTAAGGCTAAGTCTGCGTCTCCAGATTTAACAATTTTTCCATTCATTAAAACATGAACAAAATCAGGTTTAATGTAATCAAGTAATCTTTGATAATGTGTAATTATTAAAAATGATTTTTTATCATCTCTTAATGTATTAACTCCATCAGCTACAATTTTTAAAGCATCAATATCTAGACCTGAATCTGTTTCATCTAAAATTGATAATTTTGGTGCCAATAATGACATTTGTAAAATTTCATTTTTCTTTTTTTCTCCGCCTGAAAAACCAACATTGAGTTGTCGATTTAATTTCTCTTCATCAAATTTGAGTTCTTGTGATTTTTTCTTTACCAGCTTTAAAAATTCTATAGCGTCAAGCTCTTTTTCACCTCTTGCTTTCCTCACTGCGTTTAGTGAAGTCTTTAAAAATATATTTGTGTTAACTCCTGGAATTTCTAAAGGATATTGAAAAGCTAAAAAAATACCTTTGTGTGCCCTTTCTTCTGTCTCAAGTTCAAATAAATCTTTTTCTTCAAAAAGAACTTCTCCTGAGATTTCATAACCTTTTTTTCCTGACAAAATATTTGATAACGTACTTTTACCAGATCCATTTGGACCCATTATAGCATGAACTTCTCCAGGATTAATATTGAGAGAAAATTCTTTCAAAATTTCTTTGTTATCTATCTTTGCATTTAATTTATTTATTTTTAACATTAACCAACACTTCCCTCTAAACTGATACCCACAAGCTTTTGAGCTTCAACTGCAAATTCCATTGGCAGCTGCTGTAGAACTTCTTTGCAAAATCCATTTACAATCAGTCCAACAGCCTCTTCTGCACTCAGGCCCCGTTGTTGACAATAGTGTAATTGCTCTTCACTAATCTTTGAAGTTGTTGCCTCGTGAGCAATGCTTGATTCAGAATTTTTATTCTTAATATATGGAACCGTATGTGCTCCACATTTATTACCCATTAATAATGAGTCACATTGAGTATAATTGTTAGAATTTGAGGCTTTAGATGAAATGTCGACAAGACCTCTGTATGTCATATCGGAAAATCCAGCACTTATTCCTTTAGAAATAATCTTACTTTTTGTATTTTTACCCAGATGGATCATTTTAGTTCCTGTGTCTGCTTTTTGATAATTATTAGTAATCGCTATTGAATAAAATTCACCTACTGAATTATCTCCTTTTAAAATACAGCTTGGATATTTCCAAGTAATGGCTGAACCTGTTTCAACTTGAGTCCAAGAAATTTTAGAATTTTTACCTTTGCATAGTCCTCTCTTAGTTACAAAATTATAAATTCCACCTTTTCCATCTTTATCACCAGGATACCAATTTTGAACGGTTGAATATTTTATTTCTGCTTCATCAAGTGCTATCAATTCTACATTTGCAGCATGTAATTGATTTTCGTCTCTCATGGGTGCCGTACAACCCTCTAAATAACTAACGTAACTTCCTTTATCTGCAACAATTAAAGTTCTTTCAAACTGTCCTGTATTTGTAGCATTTATTCTAAAGTAGGTTGATAATTCCATCGGACATCTTACACCTTCAGGTATATATGCAAATGAACCATCAGTAAAAACTGCAGAATTAAGCGTTGCAAAAAAATGATCTGTTGTTGGAATTACAGATCCTAAATATTTTTTTACTAATTCAGGATGATTTTGAATAGCCTCTGATATAGGACAAAAGATAATTCCTAGTTTAGATAACTCTTCTCTGAAAGTTGTAGCAACTGAGACTGAGTCAAATACTGCATCTACAGCAATACCGTTTAACCTTGCCTGTTCTTGAAGAGGGATACCTAGTTTTTTATATGTCTCTAAAAGTTTTGGATCTAATTCATCTAAACTTTTAGGTTTATCATCCATACTTTTGGGTGCTGAATAATAATATAAATCTTGATAATCAATCTTTGGATACTTTGGTTTTTGCCAGTCTGGTTCTTTTAACTGTTTAAATCTTTCAAATGCTTTAAGTCTAAAATCAAGCATCCATTTAGGTTCTTTTTTTATATTTGAAATAAATTTAATTACTTCTTCGCTTAAACCTTTTGGAGCCTTGATACTTTCAATATCAGTTGAAAAACCATACTTATAGTCTTTTAAATTCTCAATTTCTTTTTGTCTTTGATCCATTTTATGCTCTTTGTTCTGTGTTATTTTTTAATAAATCTTCTAAGCTTTTTTTTTCAAAAAATGTATTAATATGAGTTTCTAATTCGTCCCAAAGATTATGAGTTACACACTTGGTTGCTTTACCATTGCATCCTTTTTTAGATTCTTTTTTACATTGTACAGTTTTAACTTTTTCATCAACTGCATGAAATATATTGGTAAGTTTTATTTCATTTGGTTTTTTTGATAAAACATATCCTCCTTGAGTCCCTCTTATACTTTTAACAATTTGATCTTTTTTCAATTTAGAAAAAATTTGTTCAAGGTAATCCAATGATATGCCTTGACGTAAAGAAATATCTCTTAATGAGACTGGATTGATATTGTCAAACCTTGCAAGATCTACCAATGCCATTACAGCATATCTACCTTTAGATGTTAATTTCATATTACCCTTTAAATTATGGGCTTTTTATACATACCTGACTAAATTGGTCAAGTATAGTTTATAATAAAAAAACTAACATATTGTCGCTCAGTTATGATAAACCTAGTTTTTTTTTGAGAATAATAATCAATATCGCATATGGAAAATAAAATATTAGAAATATTTATTCCTGGTCCAGCTGGAAGGTTAGAAGCTAAATATTATAAAAGTAAAAAAAATACTTCGCCGATTGCATTAGTATTACAACCACATCCTCAATATGGAGGTACTATGAATAATAAAGTTGTTGTAGATACTTTTCACACATTTATGGATAATGATTTTTCAGTTTGTAGAGTAAACTTTAGAGGTGTTGGTAAAAGCGATGGAGAATTTGATAACGGACAAGGTGAGCTTGCAGACGCTGCTGCTGCTTTAGACTGGTTAGAAAGGGAGAATTTTGATAATTCCCAATGTTGGGTTTCTGGCTTTTCTTTTGGATCTTTAATAGCAATGCAATTATTAATGAGAAGACCAGAAATTAATAGATTTGTTGCAATATCACCTCAGCCAAATGTATATGATTTTTCTTTTTTATCTCCATGTCCTACTTCAGGATTAATGATATATGGTAAAAAAGATGAGTTAGTTCCATTAGAATATATTATAGAATTAAATAAAAGGTTAAGCGCTCAAAAAGGTATTAAAGTAGAATTTCAATCTATTACTGAAGCTAATCATTTTTTTACTAAAACAGAAGATGTTCTTACAAAAAATCTTGATAAATATATTAAAAAAGAGACAGCACTATATTAAAAGTTTTTAACCAATTTACCACCTGTTATTGATGAATTGCATCCAGTTGTTTTTGGGAAAGATATTGGAAGGTTTAGTAACGATCTTATAGCAAGATAACCAAATGCCTGTGACTCTATAAAATCACCATCAAAACTATATTTTTCTATAGACTCTAAAATAATTTTATTTTTATTTGATAAATTATTATTAATACAATTGATAAGAAAATTATTTTTCCTTCCTCCGCCACAAACTAAAAATTTAATAGTTTCATTTTTACTATTTAAGTATTCTAAACCCTTTGCGATTAAGTATCCTGTAAAATCTGTTACTGTTGCACATCCATCTTCTAAAGATAAACCTCTTACAAAAGATACATCAAAATCTTTTATATCTAATGATTCAGAATATTTTTCAATTTTAAAATTTTCTATAGTTTGATTTAAAATTAATTTATTGATTTTTCCTGATCTTGCTAACTCTCCATTTTTGTCAAATTTTTTGTCTGAATTATTCCTAACCCAATCATCAATTAAACAATTTCCTGGGCCTATATCAAATGCTAGTAAATTTTCTTTAATATCTCCTGAAATTTTAATTACTTTCGTAACATTTGTTATTCCTCCAATATTTAAAAAACCCAATGGAAGTCCTGTATTTTTTTTTTCATTAATTTTTTTTGACAATAGATAGTGAAAGATAGGTGTAAGAGGAGCTCCTTGACCATTATTTTGAAGATCTGCTTGCCTAAAATCGTAGACAACCTTTTTTTTTACTAATTGAGACAGTAATACTCCATCTCCTAATTGTTTTGAGACTTTTTTTTGTGAATTATGAAAAATAGTTTGTCCATGAAACCCTATTAAATCTATTGGAACTTTTAATTTTAGAGAGATTTGATCAACTTTATCTGCATGAAAAAGTGTTAAATTTCTCTCTAATTCTTTTAATTCTTTAGAGTTTTTTGTTAAATCTTCTTTTGTTGAAACTATCTTCCTTAGATCAATTAATTGTTGTTGGAGCTTATTATCATATTCAAAATATTCATTCAAAATGATGATAAATTGATCATATCCATCTGAACTAATTACAGATACATCAATACCATCCATTGAAGTTCCACTCATCAGCCCTATTGCTGTATATAATTTTTTTTTCATTGATATTCTTTTTAAAAAAAATTTGTATATTGTGACTATAAACTTATGAATAAATTTTTAAAAGAATTTAAAGATAGAGGTTTCTTCTATCAATGCACTGATGAAGAGGAATTAACAAGTTTAGTAAACAAAGAAAAGATTAAAGGTTATATAGGATTTGATTGTACGGCTGAAAGCTTACATGTTGGTAGCTTGCTGCAAATAATGTGCCTCAGATTATTACAAAAAAATGGTCATAGACCAATTGTTTTGCTTGGAGGAGGAACCACACGGATTGGTGATCCCTCAGGAAAAGATAAAACTAGAAAAATACTTAAAGATGATGAAATTGAAAAAAATATTAAAAATATTAAAAGTATTTTAAAAAAATTTTTAGATAATGATAACCCTGATACAAAACCAATTTTTGTTAATAATTATTCTTGGCTTAAGAATTTAAATTATATTTCTTTTTTAAGAGATATTGGAAAACATTTTACAATCAACAGGATGTTAACATTTGATAGTGTTAAGTTAAGATTGGATAGAGAACAATCACTAAGTTATATGGAGTTCAACTACATGATCCTACAAGCATATGATTTTCTTGAATTAAATAAAAAAGAAAATTGTGTATTACAAATGGGTGGATCAGATCAATGGGGGAACATTGTAAATGGTGTTGAACTTATAAAAAGATATTCTAATAATCAAGCTTTTGGACTTACAACTCCACTCATTACCTTAGCATCAGGTGCAAAAATGGGTAAGACGGAGAGTGGTGCAATATGGTTAGATGAAAAATTTTTATCATCTTATGATTATTGGCAGTTTTGGAGAAACATAGATGATAGAGATGTAATCAAATTTTTAAAAATGTTTACTGATCTTAAAATAAATGAAATCGAATCTATAAAGGATAAAGATATAAATGAATTAAAAATACTTCTAGCAAATCAAACCACTGCTATGCTTCACGGAGAAAAAGCAGCTAAAAATTCTGAGGAAGCAGCAAGAGAAGCATTTTCTGGTAACTCTTTAGGATCAAATTTACCAACAGTAAATATCAAATTTGAAAATGATAAAAAAAAAATTAGTATTATAGATCTTATTTTATTATCAAAATTAGAAAATTCAAAGAGTGAAATAAGAAGACTTGTTAAAGGTAGTGCTATTAAAATTAATGATAATGTTGTGTCTGATGAAAAATTTATTATTAATGAAGATTTATTTGAAAAAAATTATCTAAAACTATCAATAGGAAAAAAAAGACATATTAAAATCGAGTTAAGCTAATTTTTTTTAATTTTTTCTAAAGTTCTCGTTATAAATCTAGGTGTTAAAGTTTTTATTGGATTTACCTTTGTTTCCAGATTTTTTGGTGATCCCTTAATTTTAAAACTAACTCCAAAAACTCCTTCTCCAACTTTTTTTCCAATTAATAAATCTCCAATTAAGGGTATTGATGCAATTGATCTATTAATGGTTGATGCAGGAACTAATGTGCCACGTAAGCTAATCAATTCGTCAGTTTGAATATAGCCCTCCATTAACACCGATATGGAGGGACCTATTGCGTATAATTCTTCAATTGTCATAAGTTTTTTATCATTTGAAAATTTCATTTCAAAATCTGTAAATCTTATACCTTCACCAGTAAGCAAATCTGCAATTCCTTGCAAAGAGGCTAAAGCTAACAACTTAGCTAATACTGGGATTTCTTTAACTTTAAAATTATCTATAACTAATAGTGAATTTGAAACCCCATTTTTTTTTGAAGAATGAAAATCTAAATATCCTTCGTCAAACCCCTTAATAAATTTATATCTATTAACCAAAGGTTTAGCCCAAGATGATGTAAGGGTTGTAATTTTATTTCCTTTTTCATCTATATTAATAGAAAAAAATATTTTTTCTTTATCTTTAAAATTTGCCAATAAACTAGCTTTATTAACTTTATTTTTTTCAATAAATAGTTTTCCATTTAAATTTTTAATGAAATATATTTCATCAATATAAACTTGATCTACATTTAGATATAAATTTATATTATTTTTAAAAATCCTACTTTCATTTTCACTTTTATCATCTAGAAGACTGGTTATCAAAGAATTTGCATTAAATGATAGGCCATTTAATTCGTAATTATTTTTATCTTTTTTTTTAATTATAAATTGATTTTGTTTATTATCTGCATCTAAATAATCAAAATTTGCTTTATCTAAATTTATAATTAAATTATTTTTTCCTAACAGTAGGTTGCTTATTTCAATTTTGTTATTATTTTCAAAAATACTAAGATAATTAAGACTTAAATTTTTATTTTGTTCAAGATTTCCTTTAATTTTTAATTGAGAAATTGTTTTATCTTTTTTTTGGTAATTTAAATTAGGAATTGAAAATTTTGTTTTCTCTAAATTTAGATCAATATCAAAATTATAACTGTCATTTTTATTTGATATTAAATACTTAATTTTATCTAATTCTTTATCGATTTTTACCTTTCCTTTTCCAGATAAAGATAGATTTTTATTTTTATAATTAACATTAATTTTTTGATTTTGTAAATTAATTTTACTTTGTATAAAAGGAAAAAAATTATCTAAAAATTTATGTTTATTTAAATTAATATTTTCTATATTTAAATTTGAAACGAAACTTAGATCATCTTCTCTTTTATTTATCGAATATTCAATATTATCAAATTTTTTATCTAATTGGATTTTACCTGCACCTTTGACTGAAAGCTTATTTTTATTATAATCTAATTTTAACTTATGATCTTTTAATAAAATTATTTTATTTATATCTATAAGATAATTATCAATAAATTCTGGTTTTTTATATTGTAATTGATCAATACTTATATCTGAATTTAAAATAACATTCTTAAACTTAAATTGGTTATTAATTTCAAATGAAAATCTATTTTTTGATTCAAAATTAGTCTTCTCTATATTTATATCTTTAAGATTTAGTTGTAACAAGTTTAAAAAATTTGAATCTAGAACTGCCTTTTTATTTTCAAAATCTCCTTCAAGAAAAAAAGTGCTTTGTTTTTTTTTAATATTTAATAATTTAGAAACAAAATTTATTTTATTATTTGTTAATCTTATTTCTTTAAATTTGTAATTATCTTTTGTTAGATTAAAATTGAAATTTATATTTTCAAAATTATTTTTTCTTAAGAAATTTATTTTTCCATCTTGAAGGAAACCACTTACTTCATAATCGTTTTTGATATTTCCAAATTCATCAAAATTTAACTTTATATCTAAAGTAATAAACCCATTATTAATAGTTTTTTCCAAAATAAATAATTGAGGTGTATTATTTATAGCTTTTATAAATCCAACTAAATCTTTTAATAATATAGATCTGGTTGCTATCTCTATATTTGATGAAATAATCTTATTTTTAATCAATGAGATCAATGAAACTTGCGTTTTTATGTGCTCTAAGGATAAAGTCTTTTTAGAGTAAGAAATTGTTGCTCCGACTGTTTTTGCATTTACTTTTAAATTTATTGGATCGAGGGTTAATTTTATTTTTTTTAGTTTAATATCTAAATTATTATTCGCTTGAATAATTCTATCTTTTATTTGATTATTAAATTTTTCAGTCTCTATACCGACTAATGACAAATAAATTGTTAGAACAATAAAAACTGAAAATGTGATTATTATAAATTTAAAAATATTTTTGTTCATTAAATTTGATAAAGGGATTGTTCTAAAAAATCATCAATATCACCATCTAAAACCTTATCTGGACTTGTGCTCTCAAAGTTAGTTCTATTATCTTTTACAAGTCTATATGGCTGTAAAACATATGATCTTATTTGATGACCCCAACCTATTTCTACCTTTGATTTTTCTATATCTTGATTTTCTTGCTCTCTTTTTTGGATCTCATAATCATACAATCTTGCTTTAAGCATATTCATACATGTTTCTTTATTCTTATGTTGTGATCTTTCATTTTGACATTGAACTACAATTTTAGTTGGTATGTGAGTTATTCTAACTGCACTATCAGTAGTATTAACATGTTGTCCTCCAGCTCCACTAGATCGATAAGTATCAATTCTTAAATCTTTTTCATTAATTTCTATATTTATATTTTCATCTACTACTGGATAAACCCATACACTTGCAAAACTTGTATGTCTTCTAGCTCCAGAGTCAAATGGTGATATTCTAACTAATCTATGTATGCCAGACTCTTTTTTAAGCCATCCAAAAACGTAATCACCTTCTATTTTAATTGTTGCAGATTTAATCCCTGCTTCGTCTCCTTTGTGTTCACTAATCAAATTTGATTTAAAATTTTTTTGATCAGACCACTTAAGATACATCCTTCTTAACATTTCAGCCCAATCTTGGCTTTCAGTTCCTCCAGCACCAGCATGAATTTCGATGTAACCATCTAAAGGGTCAGCCTCATTTGACAAAAAACATTTAACTTCATTTTTTTTTACTGAAAATCTCAATTCTATTAAATTACTCAGTATCTCTTCTTGTAGTGATATATTTTGTTCTTCCGTTGCAAGTTCATATAAATCATTCAAATCAGTTAATTTTTTAATAGAATTATTCTGAGAATTAATTAAATCTTCAAATAATTTTTTTTCTTTTACTACTTTCTTAGAATTATTTTTATCTTGCCAAAAATTGGCATCTAGCATTTTTTTATTTAACGTCTCAAGTTTTGAATAGATATTATTTTTTTCAAAGATACTCCTTAACTCTTTGATTAATCTTTTCTATTTCTTTTTTGTAGTCTTGATATTTGTCGTTCATTAATAAAACTTTAATATATTATTAGTGTCTAATCTATTATTATTTAAAAAAATTACTTTTCCATCAATTATATTTTTTTCTTTATAGACCTCAATAATTGTATTTTTAGATGAAAATTTTGCTTTTTGACCAGTATCAGGGTCTATAACCATCATAACTGTACCTTTGGCAGCTTTAAAAGGTCTAGCATCAGATTTTTTAACTACTTTTTGTATAAAGTTTTTAAAAATTGGTAATGCAGTTTTTGAGCCTGTCTCATACCTTCCTAAAGGCATAGGGTTATCAGAACCAACATAGACGCCAACTAATAAATTTGATGTAAAACCAATAAACCAAGTGTCTGCGTTTTTATTTGTGGTACCTGTTTTTCCAGCTATATTTAATTTAAGGTCTCTCAATTTTTTTCCTGTTCCTCTTTGAACTACTCCTTCAAGTATAGAGGTCATTTGATAAGCAGTTTGCGGTGAAAATACTTTCTTATAGTTATCTTTTATGTTTGGATAGTCATTTCCCAGATATGAGATTTGGTCACAATTAATACATTTTCTACCATCGTTATTAAAAATTGTTTCTCCTTCACTGTCTTGAATTCTATCTATTAAAATTGCATCAACTACTTTACCTCCATTAACAAATGCTGAATATGCAGAAGTTAGTTTTAAAAGAGTTGTTTCTGCAGAACCTAGCGAAATAGATAGGAGTTCATCTGGATTTTCATATATACCAAGGTTTTCTGCAAAATTAATTATTTTACTAAGGCCTAAATCTTGAGCAATTCTTACTGTCATTAAATTTCTAGATTTTTCTAAACCCGTTCTCAATGTTGAAAGTCCATAAAATTTTTTTCCATAATTTTCAGGTTTCCACATTTTTAAATCGTATCCTTGATCTAGAACTAATGGAGCATCTAAAATTAAAGAGGTTGGAGTATAATTGTTTTCTAATGCTAATGCATAAACAAATGGTTTAAAAGCTGAACCAGGTTGTCTTAAAGCTTGAGTCGCTCTGTTAAATTCACTTTTCTTAAAACTAAAACCACCGCTTAAAGCTAAAACTCTACCTGTATATGGATCCATCACTACAATCCCTCCATTAATTTGAGGTAATTGTTTTAAACTAAAATTTTTATCATCAATTTTTTTAACATAAACGATATCTCCAAGTTTTAATAATTGATTAAATTCTTTTTTTGTCCAAGAAATATTTTTATATTCAATTATACCATTTATTTTATTCTCAGTTTCAATTTCAGCAGAAAATTTATTTAATTTTTTAATTATTGCGATTTCCCAGCCAATCGATTTTTCTAACCTAAATTTTTCAAAATTATTATTCCAATTTTTATTATGGTTTTTATTTGCTAAAGGACCCCTCCATCCTTTTCTTTTATCGTAAGCTATTAAACCTTCTCTAAGAACATTAGTTGCAATTTTTTGGTATTGTAAATTAATTGGTATGTTAATGTTAAATCCTTGTTTGTAAACTTTATCATACGTAAAATTTTCAATTACATTTTTTCTAACGTCTTCAATATAATATTGTGCATCTTCCAAATAGATTTTTTTTGACTTATTTAAATTGATTTTTTCTTTTTGGAGCTTTTTATATAAATGTAAGTCTATATATTTATTGTCGTATAAATTTTTTAAAACCAAATTTCTTCTATATTTTGCTAATTCTATATCCCTATAAGGATTATACTTACTTGGAGCTTTTGGAAGTGCGGCTAATAAAGCTGCTTCAGAATAATTTAAATCTTTAATAGATTTATCAAAATATTGTAAACTAGCTGCTGCAACACCATAAGCACCACTTCCAAGATATATTTGATTTAAATAAAGTTCTAGAATTCGCTCTTTAGATAGTGCTCTTTCTATTCTAAAAGCTAGTATTGCCTCTTTAATTTTTCTATTAAAGCTTACTTCATTTGTTAGTAAAAAGTTTTTTGCTACTTGTTGTGTGATTGTTGATGCTCCTTCTAATCTTTTTGACGAAATTATATTTGAAATATTATTGATTGTTGCTCTTAAAACCCCTTTTGCATCAACACCAGGATGAGAGAAAAAATTTTTATCTTCAGCAGATAAAAATGAATAAATTACTTTTTTTGGAATTGCGTTATAAGGAATAAATATTCTTTTTTCCTTAGAAAAATCTGCAACTAGTTCGCCGTTTCCAGAGTATACTTTGCTTGAAACTGGAGGTTTGTAATTTTTCAAAAATTTATAATCAGGAATCTTGTTAGAATAATTCAAAAGGATGCTAAAAATAATAATAGTTAAAATTAAAAGAAAACTTACTAAAATTAACAATATATTTTTTAAAAACTTATTCATTTTATTTCCATTATATCTAGGAATTTGTTAAAGATAAGGCATTAGAATTAAACAAAATTTATATAAAAAAAAAGTGAAACAATTAATCAAAATATTATGGAAAAAAATTTATACATTGATGCCTCGCATCCAAATGAAACCAGAGTTGTTCTCCAATCTGAAGATAACATTGAAGATTATGAGTACGAAGGTTTAAAAAATAATTTAATTAAGAACAATATTTACCTTGGAAAAGTAAGCAGGATAGAACCATCTCTTCAAGCTGCATTTATTGATTTTGGAAGAGAGAGACATGGGTTTTTATCATTTAATGATATCCAATCTGATTATTATCAAATTCCAAAAAGTGATTTAGAAAAAATTAAACAGGAAGAAGAAAGATTAAGAGAAGAGTTATCAAAGCAAGTTGAAGCAAAAGAAGAAGAAAATATTGCCCAAGGAAAACTTGAAATTGATGATCCTGTTGAAAAGGAAATATCTGAAGAAATTAATAATTCAGAATCTTCAGATGAAAAAGAAGCTATAGATGAAGATAAAGAAAATAAGAAAAAATATAGAATCAAAAATAAAAGATACAAAATTCAAGAAGTTATAAAACCAAATCAAGTTATACTTGTACAAGTTATTAAAGATGAGAGAGGTCAAAAAGGTGCTGCTTTAAGTACTTTTATTTCTATCGCTGGAAAATATATTGTTTTGATGCCAAACACTCCAAAAGGTGGTGGTATCTCTAGAAAGATATTTAATCCAACAGATAGAAAAAAAATTAGAACCATTTTAAATGAAGTAGAGATTCCAAAAGAAATGGGCTTAATTGTAAGAACTGCTGGATGCAATAAAACCAGAAATGAAATTAATAATGATTTAGTAGCATTGATCAATAACTGGGGTCAAATCAAAGATACAGCTATTAATTCAATAGCTCCTGCTTTAATTCATCAAGAAAGTGAAATCATCAAGAGAACTATAAGAGATATGTTTGATGATAATACTAAAAATATTATCATAGAAGGTAACGAAGGTTATAAGAAAGCACAAGCTTTTATGAAAATGACAATGCCATCATCAGTAAAAAAAATAAAAAAATATAGAGGTAAAGTTCCATTATTTATTGAAAAAAATATTGAACAAAAACTTAACCAAATATTTGACTCTCAAGTTAAACTTAAATCTGGTGGATATTTAGTAATTAACCCAACTGAAGCATTAGTATCAATAGATATTAACTCTGGAAGCTCAATAAAAGGTAAAAATATTGAAAGTACAGCATTAGATACAAACATTGAAGCAGCCGAAGAGATTGCTAGACAAATAAAAATAAGAGATTTATCAGGCCTAATTATAATTGATTTTATAGATATGATTAATTATGGAAATAGAAGGCTCGTTGAAAGAAAACTTAAAGAAAAATGTAGAATAGATAGAGCTCGTATCCAATTAGGAAGAATAAGCAATTTCGGTCTATTAGAAATGTCAAGACAAAGACTTAGAGAAAGTGCAATTAAGTGGAAAGTAACTCTTACAGATGAGTCGTTTGCTCAAAAACTATTGAAAACTGTTGAATTAAAAGCAGTAGTCAATAAAGCTAAATTTGTTGAGTTAAAAGTTTGTGAAAAAATTTCAGATTTCTTGAAAGAAAATTTTGTAGAGGATTTAACATATTTTGAAAAAAAAAATAAAATGAAGATAGATATAATTAGTGATACTTCTCTTATAATACCTGAATATATAATTAACTTTCAAAATAAAACTAAAAAAACGATCGAACTAGTTGAATACTTTGAGAAATTAAAAAGTATAAAGCAACAAAGTAAGGAAGATAAAATTACTGAAAAAAAGGTTATAAAAAAGTTTAATAAAAAGACTTTTAACAAAAAAAAATATTTTAAAAAAAAAATTAAATAATACCTTTTATAGGTGAAGACGGGTTGCCCATTAAACGTTTTTCTATTCTGCCTGAATGATAAGACTGTCTACCTGAAATAACTGCATTTTTAAATGCTAGAGCCATATCAAAAGGTTTTTTTGCTTTTGCAATTGCTGTGTTAACTAATACCCCATCGCAACCCAATTCCATAGCGATTGTTGCATCAGATGCTTGACCTAAACCAGCATCTATAATTAAAGGAAGCCTAGTTTGTTTTCTTATTATTTGAATATTAATTTTATTTTGAATCCCGAGACCTGATCCTATAGGAGCTGCTAAAGGCATAATGGCAACTGCTCCTGCATTTTCAAGACGCTTGGCCATTAATGGATCATCATTACAATAAACCATAACTTTAAATCCCTCTTTAGTTAGAACTTCTGTTGATTTTAGAGTTTCAATCATATCTGGAAATAAATTTTGTTTATCACCCAGCACTTCCAATTTAACTAACTTCCATCCACCTATTTCCCTTGCTAACCTTAGCGTTCTTAAAGCATCTTTAGAATTAAAACATCCAGCTGTATTTGGTAAATATGTGATTTTTTTAGGATTTATATAATCCATTAAAAGAGGTTTTTTTTTATCTGTAATATTTACTCTTCTCACAGCCACAGTTACAATTTCAGCACCAGATAAACTAATTGCTTTCGCGCATTCAGTCATACTTTTGTATTTTCCTGTGCCCACTATTAATCTTGAAGTAAATTTTTTCTTTGCAATTATAAATTTATCACTTTTCAATTTAACCTCCTCCAATAAAATGGACTATTTCAATATTATCTTTTTTTTTAAGATATATTTTATTTAGATTATTTTTGTTTATTATTTCTCGATTAAGTTCAATTGCTACCTTTTTGAGGGGAATTTTAAGATTATTAACTAAAACTGATAGTTTAGAATTATCAGCAATAATTTTTACTTTACCATTTACTCTAATTTTTATTTTGTTTATTTTTTTCATCGTATATAAATGCTGAATGAATAATAAAATAATTATTATTAATGGTCCAAATATTAATCTATTAGGAGAAAGAGAACAATCACAATATGGATCAACAACTTTTAAAGATTTAAAAGAAAATTGTTTAAAAAAAGCACATGAGATAGGGATTAAATTAGAATTTGCACAATCAAATATAGAGGGAGAATTAGTAAATATAATACAAGATTCTAGAAAAAATTATGATGGAATCATAATTAATGCAGCTGGTTTTACACATACCTCCGTAGCTATAAGAGATGCGCTTGATTTATTTAAAAAACCAATAATTGAACTTCATATTTCAAATATTTATAAAAGAGAGGAATTTAGACATAAATCCCTCATAAGTGATATTGCTACAGGCGGTATTTTTGGTTTAGGTGCTGAGGGTTATATTTTGGCCATAATTTCAATACAAAAGATCTTACAAAATGAAAATTGATAAAAGTATTATTAAAGAATTAAGCGAATACTTAAAAGAATTTAATCTTACAGAAATTGAGATTACAGAAAAAGATACTAAAATCAAAGTATCAAAAAATAACCTATCTATAAATAACCAACCATCAATTGCTTCGTCTAATGAAACTTCTAAAACTCAAAATATGTCAAGTAAAAGTAATATTAAAACTGGAATAGAAGTTACTTCACCTATTATTGGTACAGCATATCATTCACCAGAACCGGGTGCAAAAAAATTTATTGAGGTAGGTAAAAAAATTAAAAAAGGTGATACTATAATGATTGTAGAAGCTATGAAAACTATGAATCATATTCCTTCTACTGCTGACGGTACTGTCAAGGAAGTTTGTGTCGATGATGGTCAACCAGTTGAATTTGGTCAAACTATTATTATTCTAGAATAAAAACAATGTTTAAAAAGATTTTAATTGCTAACCGTGGGGAAATTGCAGTTAGAATTATTCGAGCTTGTAAAGAATGGGGTATTGAAACTGTTGCGGTTCATTCTGATGTTGATAGAGAAAGTATGCATGTAAGAATGGCAGATGAAAGTGTTTGTATTGGTTCACATCAACCAGCAAATAGCTATTTAAATATTCCAGCTTTAATGTCAGCAATTGAACTTACTAATGCTGAAGCAGTACATCCAGGTTATGGATTCTTATCAGAAAATGCCAATTTTGCGAGAATACTTGAAGAAAATAAAATTAAATTTATCGGAGCTTCTTCTAAATTAATTGAAATGATGGGTGATAAAATTCAAGCAAAAAAAATTGCTAAGGAAAATGGTTTACCGGTAATAGAGGGTTCAGAAGGTGGTGTTAAAGACATAAATGAAGCAAAAGAATTGTGCAAAAAAATTGGATTTCCTGTTTTAATAAAAGCCTCAGGCGGTGGTGGTGGAAAAGGTATGAAAATTGTTTATAAAAATGAAGAATTTGAAAATTTATTCTCTACAGCTAAGTTAGAGGCCCAAAAATATTTTGGAAATGATGAAGTGTATATTGAAAAATTCTTTCAAAATCCAAGACACATTGAGGTTCAAATTTTAGCTGGAAAAAATAGAGTTGTTCATTTACATGAAAGAGACTGTTCTGTTCAAAGAAGGCATCAAAAATTAATTGAAGAAACGCCTAGTCCAGTTTTAAATGATAATATCAGAAAAGATCTTTTTGAAAAAACCGTGAACATGGTTGCTAAAATTGGTTACGTGGGAGCTGGAACAGTTGAGTTTATTTATGAAGATGGAAAATTTTACTTTCTAGAAATGAATACGAGAGTACAAGTTGAACATCCAGTTACAGAAATGGTTACTGGTATAGATATTATAAAAGAGCAAATTTGGATTGCTTTTACTGGTGAAACTGCTTTACAACAAAGAGATGTTATCCCAAGGGGTCATGCAATTGAGTGCAGAATTAATGCTGAGGATGCTAGTAAAAATTTTCAACCCTCTCCAGGAATTATTGGAATGTGCCACCAACCATCAGGCTTTAGAACACGAGTAGATGGTGCAATATTTCAAGGTTATAAAGTGACCCCTTATTATGATAGTATGATATGTAAATTGATCTGTCATGGAAGAAATCGAACTGAAGCTATCCAGAGAATGAACAGATCATTAGATGAATTTGTAATAGAAGGTATAACAACAACTATCCCTCTTCATAAAAAAATTTTAAACCATAAAAAATTTATAAACTCTGACTTTAATGTAGGTTGGCTTGATAGAGATACTATTATCTAATAACAATCAACTAACCAAATATCATAAACTGGGTGATCAAATGGAACTATAGATGGGCTTGAAGAAAACATCCATCCATTAAAAACAAATACTTCATCATTTTTTTCATTTGTTAAATCTTTTACTTGAACATATGCAACAATTTCAGGATCATCATCAAACTCTGAATTTTTACATTTTAAACTTTTTATAGATAAATCTTTAAATTTAATTAATTCAGTATTTTTAATCTTAAGCAGTGTATTTTTAGAACTTATTTTATCTAATACTTTTAATTCTGTATATGAACCCTCAAGTTTATTATCAGAAATAGATTTGCTAATAAAAATAAAATATACAAAGAAAACAAATAAAATTAGAAGAAATTTACTCTTTCCAAGTTGAATATTTTTTTTTATTACCATCTTTATTTTTATTTGGATAATATGCTTCGTCAGTACCAGTTAAATTTGACTGATGGGGTTTTTGCCAACTGTATTTTTCAAAATTATGATCTTTTTCAATTTTGTTGTTAGTGTAATGTATCCATGAAAACCATTCCACTGGTATTTTTGATGCGTCAACTGTATCTGCATAAATAACCCATCTTTTACCATTTTTACTTTCGTAATACTTGTTTCCTATTATGTCACTACCAACAAGTTTACCAAAAAAAATAGTTTTTAATTTTGTACCAAAGGTCTCTTGATTCCACCAGGTGAAAATTTTTTTAAAAAGTGTCAACATAAAAATTAATTTTTTATTCAATTAAAAATTGTAAAATTTAAATTAGACTAAAATATGATTTTGTATATAAATAAATTGTCTGACCTAAGATTCAATAAATTTAAAAAGAGGAAAAATGGCAAAATATTTAGTTGAGACTTATTATACGTGTACTTTTAAAGTAAATCATTACTTAGATAATGTTAATGAAACAGAGTTAAAAAATCTTGAAAAAAGAGATGATGGAAAATTTGAAGTTCTAGATGTTAAATTAGATAATCGTAAAACTAAAAGTTTAGATCCTAATAACAATAAAGTTATTGATACAAAAAAAGCTGAGATTGTAAATGGGAGAAATCAAGCCACAGTCAATGATAAGGAAAAAATAATTGCCAATTTAAATAATAGTTCAGAAAAAAATGGAAGAAGATTTAGTATGCCTGATAGAAGAAAAGGATACATACAAAAAGCTACTATTGGAGATCATAAAGTTTATCTACACACTGGAGAATATGAGGACGGAAAAATTGGAGAAATTTTTATTGATACAAGTAAAGAAGGTGAATTGGTTAAAGCCTTAATGAATAATTTTGCGATAGCAGTATCACTAGGTCTTCAATACGGTGTTCCTCTAGATGAATTTATAAATGCTTTTGTTGGAACAAAATTTGAGCCTTCGGGTAAGGTTCATGGAAATGATAGAATATTAAGTGCAAGTTCAATGTTGGATTATATTTTTCGAGAGCTAGCAATTTCTTATCAAAATAGAGAAGATTTAGCACACACGCCTTCAATTGGTGATAATGATAATAATACAGAAGAACAAAACTCCGAAGATCAAAATCAATTACTAAAAATTGTAAAAGATATAACAAGTAAAGGTTTTGTTAGAAACAATTACAAAAAAAACCTCGTAGATCTTTCAGATGTTAAAATAAGTTTAAAAGGTAAAAAATAATTTTATTTTTTAGGTTTTATAGATAGGTTAAGTTCTTTTATTTGTTCTTCTGAAACACTTGATGGCGCATTCATCATCAAATCTTGAGCATTTTGATTCATTGGAAACATTGTTACTTCTCTAATATTTTTTTCATTTGCTAATAACATTATTATTCTATCTATTCCTGGAGCTATACCTCCATGAGGAGGGGCCCCATAACTTAATGCATTTATCATTCCACTAAATTTTTCATCTACTTGGGTCTTGTCATATCCAGCTATTGAGAAAAGTTTATACATTAGTTCAGGTTTGTGATTTCTTATAGCTCCAGAGGAAAGCTCTATACCATTACACACAATATCATATTGATAAGCTAATATGTTCAGAGGGTTTTCAAAATCTTTTTCAACTAAGTCACCCTGGGGCATTGAAAAGGGATTGTGACTAAACTTGATCTTATTTGTTATCTCATCTCTTTCAAACATTGGGTAGTCAACTATCCAACAAAAAGCAAAAATATTTTCATCAATTAAATCTAATTCATTAGCAATTTTATCTCTAGCTAAAGCAGTAATTTTTTCCAAATCGCTCTGTTTACCACAAGCCATAAAAATACTATCACCTACTTTGGAATTAGTTTTTTTCATTATTTCTGATAATGATTCTTTAGAAAAAAACTTTCCTATTGGCCCTTTGGCAGAAAGATCTCCATCATTTTCAAATGTAAAATATGCTAAACCAGAAGCTCCTTGTTCTTTAGCCCATTTATCAATTCCATCAAAAAAACTTCTTGGTTTATCTTTTGTGTTATTAGTTGAAATACATCTAACTTTAGAACCTGATTTTACAAGTTTCTTAAATATCTCAAAGGAAACATCATCTCTTGTAAAAATTTCAGATATATCATTAATTATTAATGGATTTCTAAGATCAGGTTTGTCAGTTCCATATTTAAGCATTGCTTGAGAATAAGGAATTCTTGGAAATTTATCATATAATAATCTTTTATTTGAAAATTTTTTAAATGTATTAACCATCAACTTTTCAACTACATTGAAAACATCCTCTTGTTCAACAAATGACATTTCTAAGTCTAATTGATAAAATTCACCAGGACTTCTGTCAGCTCTAGCATCTTCATCTCTAAAACATGGTGCAATTTGAAAATATTTATCAAATCCTGATACCATAATTAATTGTTTAAATTGTTGAGGAGCTTGTGGCAGTGCATAAAATTTTCCAGGATTTAATCTGCTTGGAACAAGAAAATCTCTTGCTCCTTCAGGACTAGAAGAGGTTAATATTGGGGTTTGAAATTCCAAAAAATCTAATTTTGTCATCTCATTTCTAATATAAGAAATAACTTTAGATCTTAAAATTATATTTTCATGAATTTTTTTTCTTCTTAAATCTAAAAATCTATATTTTAATCTAATTTCTTCAGCATACTCTTGATCACTAAATACTGGCATTGGTAATTCCTTACAAGTGCCTAATATTTGAAATTTATTTATTACAACTTCAATTTCACCTGTTTCTATCTCTTTATTAATTGTTTCAATTGAACGGCTAACTACTTTTCCTTGTATCTTAACGACTGTTTCTAGGGGTATTTTTTCTAACTCTAAAAAATTTTTATTTTCTTTATCTATAATGCACTGTGTAATTCCATAGTTATCTCTAAGGTCAATGAATAAAAGATTTCCATGATCTCTTTTCTTATTAATCCATCCTGATATAGAAATTTCTTGATTAATATCATCTTTTCTGAGTTCCTTACAGTTGTGAGTTCTATATTTATTCAATTATTCTCCTAAAGCTTCTTTAATAACCTTAAAATCAATTGGCTTTTTTCTTTTTAAACTAATTTCGTCGATTTTATATATGAAATCAAAAATTTTGCCATAAGATCTATCAATTCTTTTAATGATAAAATCTACTAATTTTTTATCAATTAATATTTGCCTATCAGATAGATTTTTCAATATTAATGCAAACATAAGATCATCTTCTGGTTTTTCTATAACAGATAATAAAAAATTTTTAGATCTAGAATTTAAATCTTTTAGTTTATATGTAAAATCAACAATGGGTTTAACTGAAGTTACAACTAAAAATTTATTATCCTGATCAATAATATTTAATAAAGTAAAAAATAAATTTTCATTAATTTCTTCATTAAGGTTTTCGATAACAATATTCTCATAAATTTTTATTTTTTTTAAGGTTTCATTATTAATTTCATTAGCCTCAAACTTAGTTCCTTTGAATTTGTTTAAAAAAATATTTACTAGGTGTGTCTTTCCTGAAAATTTTTCTCCAACTAAATTTACAAAATTTTTTTCCCATTTTGGCCATTTATTTAATAGTTTAAAAGGATATTCATTACTCTTGGAAACATAAAAATCTTGATCTTTAAAATTTTGCTCAAGATCAAATTTTAAAATTAATTGGTTCAAATTTTTCATTTTATATGCCAAACTTTATTTTGAGTTATAAAATCATAATTATTTTTTTTCATAAGATCGAAAAACTTATCAGGTGATCCATTAAAAATAATTTTGTAAATGTTTTTTTTATTATTAATTTTGTAAATATAGAAATTATATATAAAATCTAAATTATTTAACGTTTTTTCAAATTTAGAAATTTTTAAATTATCAGAATTATCTATTGATACTGTTAATGATAACTTAACTGATGTATTAATTTCATTTTTAGATTTCCAGTAGTTTTCATAAATCATTTTTAGTTTATTAATTAATTTTTCAATCTCATCATTTTTATCTAAATTTAAATTATTAAATTTTAAATTTTTTATATCCATTTATTTTATTTAAAATTTTAATTTCTTCATTATTCTTAAAAATGATCATGATAATATAATCTTTTAGATTATATTTTTTTATTATTTCTTGAAAATCATAATTTTCTAAATTATTTGATTTATTTTTGATTAAGTTAAAATCTTCAAGATCTTCTGTTGGTAAAATATAATTTAACAAATGATATTTCTTATTATTAAAATTCCAATTATTAAATAAGTAATTTTCTGAAAACATCAAAATTTCATTTTTATTTTGATCAAATATTATTGGAATAAAAAAGATATTTTTTTTTGTAGGCAAAGAAGGAAATACATTATTACTTTCAAGTAAATCAAAAACTTTTTTTTTGCTAAAAGAGACATTTAAATTTAGATAATATATTTCATCTATAAATTTTTCTTCGTTAATAGAAAAAGTTTCTATCATACTTTTAATTTTAGCTAAGGATGTTTGTTTAAGTTTTTTTTGATCTTTCGTTTTAGCAATTGATAAAATTAATTCATTAAATGCTTCCATAAAACCTTCGTCAATTATCTTGTTTTTATTAAAATTTATTTCGAAAGGTGTAGATATCTCTATATCATTTATAGAAAATGTGTTCGCTTTAGCATTGCATATGAAAAAAAAAATATTTAATAAAGCAAGAAACCAAATATAATTATATAGTTTCTTTAAATTTGATATTTTAATATTAAATCTCATAAAACATAATAATGAATAAAAAATTATTTACATATAAAAAAAGTGGAGTGAATATCAATGCAGCAGATAATTTTGTAAAATTCATTTCATCAGTTTCAACAAAAAAAAAAGGCAAAAAAAAGTTTTCTAATATTGGTGGATTTGGATCTATATCAGATATTCCAAAACATATAAAAAAACCAAAAATTGTTGCCTGCACAGATGGAGTTGGAACTAAAATCGAAATTGCAAATACTCTTAATAAGTATGATACAATTGGAATTGATTTGGTTGCAATGAGTGTAAATGATTTAATTGTCCAGGGTGCAAAACCTCTATTATTTTTAGACTATATATCCATCAACAAAATTAATTTAATTAAACTAAAATCAATTATTAAAGGCGTGATGAAGGGTTGCAAGGAATCTAATTGTGAGTTAGTTGGAGGAGAAACTGCCGAGATGCCAGGCACATATGAAAAAGATAAATTCGATATTGCAGGATTTGCAGTAGGTGTTGTTGGAAAAAATAAGATTTTAAATAAAAATAAAATTAAAAAAAATGATTTAATATTGTCTATTCCATCAAGTGGGCTTCATTCGAACGGTTTTTCACTTGTAAGATATTTATTAAATAAAAAAAAAATTAATATTAAAAAAAATAAATTTCTAAAAACAGAGCTTTTAAAACCAACAAAAATTTATGTTAAAGAAGTGCTTAAACTAATAGATAAAAATTTAATCAATGGATGTGCTAATATTACGGGTGGCGGTTTGGCAGATAATATTAAAAGGGTCATTCCTAAAAATTTAGTCGCTGAAATTAATTTAAATAAAATTAATACATCTAAAATCTTTAAATGGTTAAAGATGAATGGAATAACCGATAAGGAAATGCTTAAAACATTTAATTGTGGTGTTGGTTTTTGTTTAATAATTAATCCTAAAAATTTGAATAAAGTCAAAAAATATTTCAAAAAAAAATTTAAACCTTATGTAATTGGAAAAATTTCTGCAGGAAAAAATAAAGTTAAACTAAATGGTTCTATTGACTGGATTTAATAAAATTAAAACTGCAGTTTTTATTTCAGGAAAAGGTAGTAATTTAAAAGCTCTTATAAAATTTTCAAAACTAAAAAAATCACCTATTAATATTAATTTGATAATTTCAAATAACCCGAAGTCAAAAGGTTTAAAATTTGCAAAAATTTTTAAAATTAAAAAAAAAGTATTTAATTATAATCATAAAAATTTATCTGAAAAAAAGATACTTTTTGAATTAAAAAAAAATAAGATAAAATTAATTTGTCTTGCGGGTTTTATGAAAATATTATCAAAATACTTTATTAAAAATTTTAAAGGAATAATATTAAATATTCATCCATCTCTTCTTCCAAAATTTAAAGGTTTAAATACTCATGAAAGGGCAATTAAAAATAAGGAAAAATACTCAGGATGTACTGTACACATTGTGAATTCTAAGCTAGATTCTGGAAAAATTATTCTTCAAAAAAAAGTAAAAATTCAAAAGTATGACACCCCTAAAACTTTAGCTGATAAAATTTTAATTCAAGAACACAAATTATACCCTAAAGCTATTATGGAAATTTTTAGTCTTTAAAAAAAAAATCTATTTCAATTTTTGCGTTTTCGACACTATCTGATCCATGTACTGAATTTTTATCAATAGAAATTCCATATTTTTTTCTTATAGTACCTTCTTGAGCTTCCACTGGATTTGTAGCTCCCATTAGTTCTCTATTTGCTAATACTGCATTATCTTTTTCAAGAATCATCACTACAATTGGGCCAGATGAAAGATAAGTGCATAAATCATTGTAAAATGGCTTGGTCTCGTGGACTTTGTAAAATTTCTCAGCTTCAGATTTTTCTATCTGAATTTTTTTTTCATTTACAATTGAAAAACCATTATTTTTAAACATCTCTTTAATCTCATTATCCAAATTTCTTTCCACAGCATCTGGTTTTATTATAGATAAGGTTTGTTCGATATTACTCATAGTTATCCTCGATTAGTTGATTAAGCAATCTTACTCCATAACCTGTTGCTCCACCTGAATTTAATGCTCCTCCATACTTTGAAAATGCCATTCCAGCAATATCTAGATGAGCCCAAGGTGTTTTGTTTAAAATAAATCTTTGTAAAAATTGCGCTGCAGTTGTTGATCCTGCTCCACCAACATAATTGATATTTTGCATATCAGCATTTTTAGAATTTATTAGTTTATCAAAATTTTTATGCAAAGGCATTCTCCAAAGTTTCTCTTTAACTTTTTCACCAGCATCAAGTAACTGTTTTGATAATTTATCATTATTTGAAAATAATCCCGCATACTCTGATCCTAACGAAACTATAATTGCACCTGTTAAAGTTGCTAAATCTATTATAAATTTGGGTTGAAATTTTTTTTCTGTAAAAGTTAAAGCATCCGCTAAAACTAATCTACCTTCAGCATCTGTATTTAAAATTTCTATTGTTTTTCCACTATAAGATTTAACAATATCTCCTGGTCTTTGAGCATTTCCACTCACCATATTTTCTACAAGCCCAACAACACCAACTGCATTTATTTTTGCTTTTCTCATTGCTAAACTCTTCATTAAACCTACGACTGCTGCAGAACCTGCCATATCATAAGTCATATCCTCCATAAACTTTGCTGGTTTAAGTGAGTAACCACCAGTATCAAAACATACTCCTTTTCCAACAAAGGCTAAAGGTTTAGAATTACTTTTCGCTCCATTCCATTCAATTGTTACAAGATATGATCCTCTAATACTTCCCTGCCCTACACCAAGTAAAGCATTCATACCTAATTTTTTTAATTTTTTTTCATCATAAATATTTATTTTTAAACCATTTTTTTTGAGTGAGTTTAATCTTTTTGCATATTCATCCGGATGCAATACATTTCCTGGTTCAGAAACTAAATCTCTTGTGTAAAAAGTACCTTCTTCTAAAGCTTTAAATTTTAATTTATTATAAGTTGTAAATTTATTCTTATTTCCAATTACATTTATAGTAATTTGTCCTGTTACTTTTTTTGTTTTATATTTGTCAAATATATAAGATTTTAATTTTAATCCATGAAGGAAATGTCCTAAAAAATTATCTATTTTGCTACTAATTGAATCTGTGTTTACTGAATAATTTGTTTTCTTGCCATTATTAATACTGCCATACAATTCAGCTCCTAAATTTTCAATGTCACTCTCTTGAAAATCTTTTTTAACTGATACTAAAATTATTTTTTTTTTCGAACTAATTTCAAAAACTAGTAAATTTTTTTTAACATCACAAGTTTTTAATAAGTCATTTATGTAAGAATTTTCTTGATTCGATATATGGTTTTTTAGACTTTTTGTACTATATTTTTCATCAACAAATACAATAAGGTTAGTAGGGGTTTTTTTTAAAATATTAGTTTTATAATTAATCTGTACAGTCATAAGTTTTAAATACACCTTAAAGGAGTTGAGTGCTATATATGAATAAAAATATCATAATTCAATGAAAAAAATTCTATATAGAAAATTTTTATCAGATTGTTTAATTTTTTTTATCATTAGTTTAATAAGTACAACTGTTATAATTTGGGTGTTTCAAGCGGTTAATTATCTAGATATCGTTATCGATGATGGTCGTGACTATAGTGTTTATTTAAGTTATGCAATCTTGAGTTTTCCAAAAATAGCGAGCAAAATATTGCCATTTGCATTTTTTTTTAGTTTTTCCTATGTAATTGCAAAATATGAATTAAAGAATGAATTATTAATTTATTGGAATTTTGGTATCAACAAAATTACTTTTATTAATTTTTTTTTTATATTTTCTTTGTTTTTATTTTTTGTTCAAATTATTTTAACAGCATTTATTGTTCCAAAAGCACAAAGCACAGCAAGATCTATTATTAGAACCTCTGATTATAATTTTGTTGATAATTTCATTAAGGTAAAAAAATTTAATGCGGGAGTCAAAGACTTAACAATTTATACTGAGAGCAAAGATAAAGACAATAATTTTAATAATATATATATAAAAAAAGGTACTGATAAAAATAATTTTCAAATAACCTATGCAAAAAAAGGAATCATCAAGAATAATAATGGTGTAACAGTTCTTGAATTGTATGATGGTCAAAATACAAATTCATTTAATGAAAAAATAACAACCTTCAGTTTTTCCAAGTCAGAATTTAATTTATCTTTATTTACTACCAATACAATTCTAGTTAAAAAAACTCAAGAGCATACAACTTTAGAACTTGGTGAATGTTTAAAAAATTTAACTAATAAAAATATAAAAGATAAAAATAAAATTAAGCAAGTTGTGAGAAATTGTGAAATTAAAAATTTAGATAACATCATTTCAGAACTATATAAAAGATTGATTGTTCCATTATATATTCCTGTTTTAATGTTAACAGCATTATTATTAATTATTCACTCTAAAGAAAAAATAAATTATTCAAAATATAGAATGATAGTTTTTCTTTTGGGATTTTTTATAATAGTTTTTTCAGAGTCAACTTTACGATTTATTACTAATTCCTTTTATAACAATTTAGCAATAATTTTAATACCGATTATAGCTTTATTGTCTTTATACTTTTATTTTTTATTAAAATTTAATTTCAAAAAATAATAAAATGAAAACTTATATTAAATTTATTATAAATACTTTTTTAAAATCCTTCTTTTATGCTCTCTTAATAATATTTAGCTTAGTTTTTATAATTAATCTTTTGACTGAATTAGAATTTTTTAAAAATATTGATGTAAATATTTTTTTTACAATTTATTTATCTTTACTCAATTCTCCTTCAATGATTTTTGAAATTTTTCCATTTATTTTTTTAATATCTACACAATTATTTTATATAAAACTGTTTAATAATGATGAGATTCAAATTTTTAAATATTCAGGACTAAAAAATTCAAAAATATTATTAATAATAAGTATTATCTCTTTGATACTTAGTCTAATAATAATTAGTTTATTTTATAATACTTCATCAAACCTTAAAAATTTTTACTTGGAATTAAAATCTAGCTATACTAAAGATGGTAAATATCTTGCTGTTATTAATAAAAATGGACTTTGGATTAGAGATAAAATTGATAACAAAATTCTAATTATTAATTCTGCAAAAATTAACAATAATTTTTTAATTAATAATTTTATTACGGAATTCGACAAAAGCTTTAAAGTTGTAAGAAACATTAAAAGTGAAAAAATTGATATTACAAATAATCAGTGGATAGTTATAGAGCCAGAAATTATTATTGAAAATATCAGTCAAAAAAAGGAAAAAATTTTAATTAATTCAAACTTTAATTATGAAAGAATTCAAAGTTTATTTTCTAATTTATCATCCCTTTCTTTTATGAAATTAATTGAATTAAAAAGAAATTATGATTTATTGAACTATTCAACGATTGATGTAAATATTCAAATTCAAAAATAATATCATATCCTATTTATTTGATAATAATGACCATTTTATCGAGTGTTATAATGCTTAATAGTAAAAAATTTAAAAGCAATACCTTAAAAATCTCAATAGGTTTATTTTTGTGTGTTGTCATATATTATTTTAATAATCTTTTTATTATTCTTGGTGTAACTGAAAAAATAAATTATATTTTTTCAGTTTGGGTACCTTTGTTATTTTTAACTTTTGCAATAATGCTTACAGCATCAAGAATTAATGAAAAGTAACTTTATATATATTTTTTTTATCTGCTTATTAATAAATTTATTTAATATGCAGGGCATTTCGGCAAAGGAATTATTTAACTTTAATGTCTCAGAAATTGAAATCAAAGAAAATGGAAATATTGTTAAGGGTTATAATGGAGGAGAAGCCTTTACGAATGATGGTATTTATATAAAAGCTCAAGATTTTGAATATAATAAAGTTAGCAAAACTTTAATTTCAAAAGGTAATGTCATATTTAAAGATAAAAATAATAACATTACTATGTCTGCAGATCAGATTTTATATCTTAAAACTCTAGAAAAAGTAATTGCGGATGGCAGTGTTAAAATAAAAGATATAAATAAAAATATCACAATTGATGCTGATAAAACTACTTATTTTAAAAATCAAGAAAAAGTAATTGCGGATGGCAGTGTTAAAATAAAAGATATAAATAAAAATATCACAATTGATGCTGATAAAACTACTTATTTTAAAAATCAAGAAAAAGTAATTGCGGATGGCAGTGTTAAAATAAAAGATGTAAATAAAAATATTACTATTAATACAAAAAAAATTAAATATCTCAAAAAAATTAATAAAATTTCTACAAATGGTGAAACTATTTTATTTTTAGACTCAAAATATAAATTTAATTCAAAAAATATAACATTTCTTCAAGATGAAATGAGATTATATTCGTCTCACAAAACTACAATTAATGATAATAATTTTTCATTTTACAGCCTTAGTAGTTTTGATTATCAAATTGAAAATGAATTTTTAAAAGGAACAGATGTATTTATTATTGAAAATTCAAATTTACCAAAAGGTGAAAGTGATGAGTATTTTTTTGAAAATGGATTTTTTGATTTAAAGAATCAAAACTTTAAAACTGGTGAGGTCAAAATTAAATTAAAAAAAAATATTTTTGGTAAAACTGATAATGACCCAAGAATATATGGTACATCTTTATCAAAAAAAGATGGAATTTCATCTATTAAAAAGGCTGTGTTTACTAGTTGTAAAAAAACAGATAGCTGTCCGCCATGGAGACTAGAAGCATCAGAAATTAAGCATGATAAAGAAAAGAAACAACTAATTTATGATGACACTGTATTAAAGCTATATGATATTCCAGTATTTTACTTTCCTAAATTTTTTCATCCAGATCCAACAGTTAAAAGACAATCAGGTTTCTTACAACCTAGACTCAATAGTTCAAATATTTTAGGATCATCTTTAAGTATACCATATTTCCATGTTCTTTCAGAAAACAAAGATTTAACATTTAATCCAATTCTTTTTTCTAAAGATATAAAAATGATACAAAATGAATATAGACAAAAAAATGAAAGATCTTCACTGATTTTAGACTTTGGAATAACAAATGGGTTTAAATCCTCTGCAACACAAAAGAAAAAAAATATTAATCATTTATTTGCTAGGTTTGAAAAGGATCTCAAATTAGAAAGCTTTTTCCAAAGTGATTTTAATATTTTTACGGAAAGAGTAACTAAAGATACTTATTTAAAGATATTTGGAGATAGTCTGAGTAAAAGCGATATAAAGCCAAAAAATTTTGATATTTTAAATTCAGGTTTTGATATTTTTTTAGAAAATGAAAAATTCTCTTTGTCTGGGGGAACTAACATTTATGAAGACTTAACAAAAAACCACAGTGATAGATACCAATTTGTTTTTCCTTATTATAATTTTTCCAAATCTCTAATAAAAACTGATTATGGGCATTTTAATATTTATTCAAAAGGTAATAACACTCTAGATAATACCAATAATGTTAAGTCTAGAATTATTAATGATTTTAATTTTAAAACGAATGATAAAATTTTTGAAAACCTAGGTTTAAAAAATAATTTTAACATATATTTTAAAAACTTAAATAGTGTAGGAAAAAATGTTTCTACATACAAATCAAGTCCACAACTTGAATTATTATCTCTAATTGAACTTAACTCAGAATTACCTCTTATCAAAACAAATGAAAATCATAACAATATTTTAATACCAAGATTATCTCTAAGAGTAAATCCCAGTGATATGAAAGATTATTCTTCCAGTGAAAGAAAAATAAACATGGATAATATTTTTGATATTAATAGACTTGGAATAAATGATACTTTTGAAACAGGAAATTCCTTAACACTTGGAATAGATTTTAAAAAAGAAAATAAAAAAAATAAAGAAAATTATTTAGAACTTAAATTAGGTTCAGTTTTTAGAGACAATACTGAAAACAATATACCTTCACAAACGACACTTAATAAAAAAAATTCAAATCTTTTTGGCTCAATTGATTATGCAATATCTGAATTTGTAAATTTAGATTATAATTTTGCTATAGATAATAAAATTGAAAGTTTTGAATACAATTCAATAGGGCTTGGTTTATCACTAAATAATTTCATAACAAAATTTAACTTTATTGAAGAAGACTCTGTGTTAGGTAATACAAATGTTTTTGAAAATGTTAGTAAATTTGATTTTAATAAAGAAAATTCAATTTCTTTTAAAACAAGAAGAAATCGTGAAATAAATCTTACTGAGTATTATGACTTGATTTATGAGTACAAAAACGATTGTCTAACTGCAGGAGTTAGGTTTAATAAAACTTATTACGAAGATAGAGATCTAAAGCCAACAAAAAATCTGATGTTTACTATAAGTTTTTTTCCTTTAACATCAGTTGAGCAATCACTAAAATAATTTAATCAATGAATTTCAAATATCTTAATATAATTAAAACGTTGCAATATATATTTTTTTTAATTTTTTTTTTTCACTCTGTTTCACTATCTGTCGAAAACAAAATATTATTAAAAATTAATAATGAAATAATTACAAGTATTGATGTCTTAAACGAAACAATTTACCTCAAAACATTAAACCCAAACCTTAAAAATTTAGACAATAATAAATTAATTCAGGTTGCGAAGGAATCTTTAATCAGAGAAAAAATTAAAAAAATAGAGATATCAAAATTTAATAATATAAAAATTAAAGATGAATATTTAGATAATGTAATTAAAAATATCTATCAAAATATCGGTCTTAAAAATGAAGAAGAGTTTCGAAATTACATAAGTTCAAACAATATAAACATACCAACAATTAGAAAAAAGCTTAACTATGAAGCGTCTTGGAATCAATTAATTTATGAAAAATTTTTCGCAAAAATAAAAATTGATAAAGAAAGAATAAAAAGAGATATTCAAGAAAACAATCAAAAATTAAAATCGTATTTACTCTATGAAATATTATATAATGCTGATGAATCTATTAAAGCCAAGCAAATATTTGAAAAAATAAAAAAAAGTATATCTAAAGATGGATTTCAGAATGCAGCAGCTATATTTAGTATTTCTCAAAGTTCAAAATCTGGAGGTAAGTTGGGTTGGATTAATGAAAGCTCAATGAATAAAAAAATTTATAATGAAGTATCAAAAACAAAAATAGGAGACTATACAAATCCAATTTTAGTTCCAGGGGGTTTTTTAATATTAGCTGTTATGGATAGAAAAAAAATAGATAAAGAAATTGATGTTAAAAATGAATTAAGTGCAAGAATAAGAGTATTACAAAATGAACAACTCAATCAATACT
>CACEKT010000001.1 GCA_902560225.1 uncultured Pelagibacteraceae bacterium | reverse complement strand
AGAAGATTCAGACTCTTCAAACTCATAATAAAATCATATAAAGTTAAATCATGAATAGGAAGGTGTCAGTTGCTCCAATGATGGATTGTACTGATAGACACGATCGTTTTTTTTTAAGGTTAATGAGCAAAAATGTTTTGCTTTATACAGAGATGGTTGCAACAAAATCTGCAATTCATGGAGATAGAAAAAAAATTTTATCATACAGTCCTGAAGAAAAACCTTTAGCTTTACAAGTCGGTGGATCTAATAAAGAAGAATTAGCAGAAGTTGCAAAGATAGCAGAGGATATGGATTACGATGAAATTAATATAAATCTAGGTTGTCCTAGTAAAAAAGTTCAAAAAAAATAAATTTGGGGCATGCTTAATGAAAGAACCAGATTTAGTTGCAGAATGTATAAACTCAATGGTTAATTCATGCAAATTACCTGTGACAGCTAAAACAAGAATTGGTTTTGATGACATAGAAGATTTTGATTATCTTAATCAATTTATCCATAAAATGCATAATGCGGGTACAAACACTTTTATATTACATGCTAGAAAAGCAATGCTTACAGGTTTATCACCAAAACAAAATTTAAATATTCCAAAATTAAATTATGACATGGTTTATAAAATTAAAAAGGAAAATCCCAGATTAGAAATTATTATTAATGGAGGGATCACTAAAATAGAGGAAATAAATAATCATCTGGATCATTGCGATGGTGTTATGATTGGAAGATCAATTTATCAAAATCCATATTCGTTAGTTGAAATAGAAAAAAATATATTTAAAACAAAAAATTGTCCAACAAGAGAACAAGTTGCAGAAAAACTTTTAGAATATCTAGATAAAGAAGTTAAATTAGGAACTAAAGTTAATCATATTATGAGGCATACAGTTGGATTATATCATGGCCAAATTGGCTCTAAAGATTGGAAAAGATATTTAAGTGATAATATGATGGCAAGAGACTCTGATTTTCAAAAAGCCAAACATATAATGACTATTGTTCAAAATAATGAAAAAGCTAATCAAGTTAGCTCTTAATGGATATTCTTAACTCAAATGAAATAATTAACCTATTGGCAGTACTGGGAGTTGCTGCTGCAGTAGCTGGATTTATGGCTGGATTATTGGGTGTTGGGGGTGGCATTATTATGGTTCCTGCGCTGTATTATGCATTTACAGTCTTAGATTTTGATATTGTAACTAGGATGCATCTTTCAGTAGGTACATCTTTAGCGATAATTATTCCAACATCAATAATTTCTACGAAAACTCACATGGAATATGATGCGGTTGATTTTAAAATGGTTAAATCATTTGGAATTTTTATTCTAATAGGTGTTTTTTTAGGAAGTTTTCTAGCAGTAAATTTAAAAACTCCAGCGCTAGTATTATTTTTTTCAATTTTTTCTTTTATTGTAGGACTTTTCTTTATTTTCTTAAGAGAAAAGTTAGTAGAGAATCCAAAAAAAATAACAGAGATAGTTAAAAATATTTCAGGAATTATTATTGGTTTTATTTCAGTGCCACTTGGTATTGGTGGTGGATCTTTAATGGTGCCTTTTATGAGAACATTTGGTTATGATATTAGAAAATCAATTGGGACTGCAGCAGCAATAGGATTTTTAATTTCTGTAAGCGGAACTACTACAATGATTTTAGGTGGAAAAATAATAAATAACATCAATACACCATTCAGTGTTGGGTATATTAATTTATTAGGTTTTATTGTTTTTGTGCCAGTCACTATGATTATGGCAAGACTAGGAGCAAAAGCTGTTTATAAAATAAATAAAAGATTATTGAGTAAAATATTTGGTACATTTTTAATTATAGTTTCGATACGATCATTTATGGAGTATCTATCAATAAGTTAAAAATTCCTTAATTCACTCCCCATTTAATTTTATTCCAAATTCTTTCGTGAAAATAATAAAAAAAAAGTGGAATAATTGAGCCAACACCTAAAATCCCAGCACCTGTAAAAGTACCTGTGTAGATATATCCAAAAATTACCCAATAGACAAAAATAAAGAATCTCCAGGAAAAGGTTTTAGCTATAGATCTAATTTGTTTATCCGACATGAAGATAACAATGCCGTTATCTATTTGGGTTGTAAAGAGTAAAACCTAACTCAAAATTAGCTTTAATTAAGATTATTAGAAAGATTAGTATAGAGCATTTAAATAAAAAGAGGTGACTTCAGTCTCCCTCCATCACCTCACACTTTACAATAGGTGATTCTTGTAAATTTTATTAACACTTAATAGTTGAAAGAGGATTTTATTAACTAATTTAAGAATCAACAATCTTAAGTTGTATTTAATCTTAAAAAAAAACTCAATTTAGCCACACATTATATTTAGTGTTTTAATACTAATTGATACTTTTGAAAATGGTTTCAATAAAAGACAGCGATAAAAAAATTAAAAAAATCTTATTTGATCCAATCGATAAAACAAAAAATAAACTTTTCAAATTTTTAAATAATTTTAAAAAAAATAAACTTAAAAAAGATTTAATTTTACAAAAACAACTAGAAAAAGAAAAGAAAAGAGAATTAATTTTAGAAAAAAAATTAGCCAAAAAAGCAAAACAAAATGAATTAAAAGAAGAAAAAAAGAAAATTCTTAATCAGAAAAAATTAATCATTGAAAATGAAAAGCAAGAAAAAAAGAACGACGAAAAAAGACAAAAAATAGAAGATCAAAGAATTAAGATTGAGCAGAAAAAAATTAAAGATGAAGAAACTAGAAAACTTAGAGATGAAGCCAGAAGGCTTAGACAAGAAGATTTAAAGCAAAAAATTCTAGAGAGACAAAGAGTAAGAGAAGAAAGTTTTAAAATCAAAGAAGAACAATTGAAAAATAAAGAAATTGAAGCTCAAAAAAGAAGAGAAGAAAAAGAAAAAGAAAGACAAGAAAAGCTGAGAATAAAAGAAATTGAAAGAAAAAATAGGCTTGAGGAAGAACAAAGATTAAGAGAGGCAGCTAGAAAATTAAAGTATGAGCAAGAAAAACTTAAAGAAATGGAGCAAAGATTAAGAGATTTAGAAACTGAAAGACAGCAAGAAATTCAAAGACAAATTTTAAATGAAGAGTCTGAACAAAGAGCTAAAGAGGAAGAATTAAGAATAAAAGAAAAAAAACTTAAAGAAGCTGAACGTGAAAGAACAAAAAAAGAAAATGAAAGGCGACAAAGAGATAGAGAGTTAAAGGTAGAAGAGGAAAGACAAAAAAGAATTGAAGAAGAGAATGAAAGAATTCGACTAGCTAAAATGGCTGAAAATCAAAGATTTGAAGAGGAAAAGAGACGAATGAAAGAATGGGAAAAAAAATTTGATGAGGAACAACGACAAAAAGAAGATGAGTTATTTAGAAAATTTTACGCAGATAAAATTCCTAAACAAGAAAATAATCAGAATAGTGATAACTTAGAAACTAAACCGGATGATGATAATTTAAAAAATTAAATTTTCTGGTCATATTCACCAATTTTCCCGGTTTTTTGTAATAATTCATCTATAAAATCAAAGATTTTTTTCTTTCTTTCATCTGATGTTGGACTTTCAGTAACAATAACTAAAGACGGTTTATTTGAAGAGGCTCTGATAAGCCCCCAAGAACCATCTTCAAATGAAAACCTAACTCCATTAACAGTTAAAATATTTTTAATTACTTGACCATCTATCTCTGTTTTATTATTTTTTAAAGTATCAATTTGTTTAACTAGCTCTTCAACAACTAAATATTTTTCTTCATCTTTACAGAAAGGTGCCATAGTTGGTGTTTGAAATGTGCTAGGTAATTCGTTGATAATTTCATTCATCTTTTTATTTTGATTATCTAGCAAGTGACATATTTGGATTGCAGAATTGATACCGTCATCATATCCAAAACCCAAAGGTTTATTAAAAAAGAAATGGCCACTTTTTTCAAAACCTGCTAATGCTTTTTCAGTATTTACTTTTCTTTTAATATGCGAGTGACCTGTTTTCCAATAAATCGTATTACAGTTATTTTCTAATAATATCTTATCTTTTGAATATAAACCTGTAGATTTTACATCTACTACGAATTTAGAATTTTTATGTTTGGAAGATAAATTTCTAGCTATTAAAAGTCCTATTTTATCTGAAAATATTTCATTTCCCTTATTGTCTATAACGCCAACTCTATCTCCATCACCATCAAAACCAAAACCAATATCAGCATTATTGTCTTTAACTGATTTAGCAATTTCATGAAGCATTTCCAAATCCTCAGGATTTGGATTATATTTTGGAAAAGTCCAGTCTAAATTACAATCAAGTTCTATTACTTCGCAACCAATTCCTCTCAAAATATCAGGTGCAAATATTCCAGCCGTACCATTTCCGCACGCAACAACAGTTTTAATTTTTTTTTTAATTTTATTTTTATTTATTAGATCCTCTTTATAAATTTGCTGAAAGTTTTTTATTTCTTTTTCATTTCCTTGACCTATTAAAAACTCCTCATTTAAAGTAATATCTTTTAATTCTTTCATTTCTTCTGGAGCATGAGTTAAACCTTTTTTGATTCCCATTTTTACACCAGTCCAGCCATTTTCATTATGACTGGCTGTTACCATCGCAACAGCATCAGCATCTAAATTAAATTGAGCAAAATAAACCATAGGAGACAAAGATAAACCAATATCTTCTACATAACATCCAGTTGAAACTAATCCTTTTTTTAATGCAGTTTTTATTTCTTCACTATAAGATCTGTAATCATGTCCAACTACAATTCTTGGATTATTTTTTTGAGTATGTTTTTTTATTTGTGTTCCCAGTCCTTTACCAAGATTCGTCATACCTAGGAGGTTTATGTTTTTTTCGTATAGCCAGCGGGCGTCATATTCTCTAAAACCATAGGGATCTATTTTAATATTTTCACTCATCTGTTAATTACTTACTATTTTTTCAATTTTTTTATTGATAATTTTTTATTATGTTCTATAAATGTTCTGTTGATTTATTGTTTATATAGTATATTTATACTAAGCGCATACAACATATAGTTGTTTTCGCCAAAACAAGAAATTATAATACAAAATTATGAACAAAATACTATCACAAGCACTAAAGAAAGCTGTCTCTGAATATAGCCCAAATACTAGCGAGATCCAAAAATCTAATAGACCTGACCTTTTTTCTTTAAATAACGATACTGAGCTCTTTCAGAACGAAAAAGGAATCATAATTAAGATTGATCGTTCTAAAGATTCAAATTTAACTGATTTTGGTAAAGCAACTTTAAAAGATAGATATCTTGGTCATAACGAATCTTTTCAAGATTTATTTGCACGCGTTGCAAGCTCATATTCAGATGATAACTTGCATGCTCAGAGAATTTATAATTATATTAGTAATCTTTGGTTCATGCCAGCAACTCCAGTATTATCAAATGGTGGAACAAAAAGAGGTTTACCAATTTCATGTTTTCTAAATGAAGCTTCTGATAGTCTAGGAGGTATACTTGATCTTTGGAGTGAAAATGTTTGGTTGGCCGCAAAAGGTGGTGGTATAGGAAGTTACTGGGGAAATTTAAGATCAATTGGTGAAAAAATAGGAAAAGTTGGAAAAACTTCTGGAATAATTCCTTTTATTAAAGTTATGGACTCTTTAACAATGGCAATTAGCCAAGGCTCTTTAAGAAGAGGCTCTGCAGCATGTTACCTTCCAATTGATCATCCTGAAATTGAAGAATTTATTGAAATGAGAAGACCAACAGGTGGTGACCCTAACAGAAAAGCGCTAAATTTACATCATGGTGTTTTAGTTTCAGATGCATTTATGAGAGCTGTAGAAACAGACGAACAATGGGCTTTAAAAAGTCCAGCTGATGGAACAGTTCAACAAACTATTTCTGCAAGAAATTTATGGATAAGATTATTAACCGCAAGAATTGAAACAGGTGAACCTTACATTATTTATATTGATACTGTTAATAGACAAATCCCTCAACATCATAAATTAGCAAATCTTACAGTTAAGACTTCTAATTTATGTAGCGAAATAACTTTACCTACCGGTATAGACAAAGATGGAAGAGATAGAACAGCTGTATGTTGTTTATCTTCATTAAATTTAGAAAAGTATGATGAATGGAAAGATGATCCAGATATGATTAACGATGTGATGAGATTTTTGGACAATGTTTTATCAGATTTTATTAATAAAGCGCCAGATCAATTTAAGGATGCAAAATACTCTGCTGAAAGAGAAAGAAGTGTTGGATTAGGAGTGATGGGATTTCATTCTTTTTTACAAAAAAATAGAATTCCACTTGAGTCAGTAATGGCTAAGTCTTGGAACAAAAAAATATTTAAACAAATTAATGAAAAAGTAAATCAAGCGTCTAAAAATTTAGCAGAAGAAAGAGGTGCTTGTCCTGATGCTGCAGAGTATGGTTACAAAGAGAGATTTTCTAATAAAACTGCAATTGCTCCCACAGCTTCAATTTCTATAATTTGTGGTGGCGCATCCCCAGGAGTAGAACCAATTGCCGCTAATAGTTATACTCATAAAACTTTATCTGGTTCATTTAATGTTAGGAATCGTTATTTAGAAGAGATATTGGAAAGTCACGGCAAAAATGATGATGAAATCTGGTCTAGCATTACAACTAATCAAGGTTCAATATCTCACTTAGATTTTTTAACAGAATTAGAAAAAGATGTTTTTAAAACTGCATTTGAATTAAATCAGAGTTGGATTATAGAATTAAGTGGAGATAGAACTCCTTTTATATCTCAAGCGCAATCTGTAAATTTATTTTTACCTGCTGATGTTCATAAAAAGGAATTACATAAAATTCATTTTGATGCTTGGAAGAAAGGCTTAAAGAGTCTTTATTACTGTAGATCAAAATCAATTCAAAGAGCTGAAAATATCAATGATGCAAAATCAACAGATATTATGGCTAATGTTTATAAAAATAAATCAACCAAAACTGAAGAAACAGAATATGAGGAGTGTTTATCATGTCAGTAGCTGAAAAAATAAATTCAGAAATTATACAACCTGAAAAAAAAGAAATTATTCAACCAAAAAAAATGGGACTGTTAGTTGAAAATCCAGTTTATAAACCTTTCAGATATCCATGGTGTTATGATGCTTGGTTAACTCAACAAAGAATTCATTGGTTACCAGAAGAAGTTCCTCTTGGAGATGACGTTAGAGATTGGCAAAAAAATTTATCTCAACCTGAAAAAAACTTACTTACCCAAATATTTAGATTTTTTACTCAAGCAGACGTTGAGGTTAACAATTGCTATTTAAGACATTACACAACTGTATTCAAACCAACAGAAGTATTAATGATGATGACAGCTTTTGCTGCAATGGAAACAGTTCATGTAGCAGCTTACTCTCATCTTTTAGATACTATAGGCATGCCAGAGTCTGAATATTCTGCTTTCATGAAATATAAAGAAATGAAAGATAAGTATGATTACATGCAAAACTTTAATGTGAATTCAAAAGAAGATATTGCTAAAACAGTTGCAGTCTTTAGTGCATTTACAGAAGGTTTACAATTGTTTGCGAGTTTTGCTATTCTTTTAAATTTTCCAAGACACAATAAGATGAAAGGTATGGGTCAAATTGTTACTTGGTCTGTTAGAGATGAAACTCTTCATTGTAATTCTATGATAAGAATTTTTAAAGAATTCATTAATGAAAATCCAGAAATCTGGACTCCAAAATTAAAAAAAGAACTTTATGAAGCTTGTAGAACTATTATAGAGCATGAAGATGCTTTTATCGATTTAGCTTTTGAAATGGGTCCTATGGAAGGTCTTACCGCTAAAGAAGTGAAAGATTATATTAGATTTATTGGAAATCGGAGATTGGTTCAGCTAGGATTAGAACCGATTTATGATGTTGATAAAAATCCTCTAGGATGGTTAGACACAATGCTAAATGCTGTAGAACATATGAATTTCTTTGAAGGACGTGCAACAGAATACTCTAAAGCATCTACACAAGGAACTTGGGCAGAAGCTTTTAGTTAATATTTGCAATAGACAACTGGATAGTTAAATATAAGATATTTAATATAGCAGGATGATAGTTTCACCATGTATAAGTATTTGTAAAACCGATCCATTAACAGGGTTTTGTTACGGATGTGGACGGAATAATGAAGAGAAAAAAATTTGGAAAACTCAAGATACAACCGATGAATGGAAGACAAAAAATCTCATAGAAATTAGGAAAAGACTTGAAGGTTGGCAATTAGAAAGTTTTGAAGAGTCTTATAAACATAAATTAGAAAATGGTATTTCTCTTTTAAAAAAAGAAATGCTTAAATAAGAGCTATTATTTATTTAATTTAAAAAAACTTCATAAATAGTCTTATGAAATATAAAAAATACTTTAGAAAAACAAGTCTTAAACAAAAAGGGGTAGGTGAGTTTTTTCTTGAAGAGATAAAAAAAAAAAGACCTAAAGTATTTCTCGAAGTTGGTGTGTTTCATGGTGTTACTTCAAGAAACGTTTGTGAATTGCTCTACCAAATTCATAAAAATGATTTTAAATTTATAGGTTTAGATTTATTTGAGAAAAATAATGAAAATAAAGATGAAATAATACCTAATACGAAGTTTTCAAGTCCATTAAAAACTATTTGGTATAGATATATTAAAAGAGAAGATCCTTATAGTTTAAGTGCAGTGCAAAATCTTCTTAGTAAATTTAAAGATAATGTTCATTTAATAAAAGGTAACTCAAATAAAATATTAAAAAAAATTGATATGTCAAAAATAGATTATGTTTTTTTAGATGGAGGACATGAATACAGTACTGTTCAAAATGATTTAGATTGTTGCAAAGAGGTAATTGATAATAGTGGTACAGTCTTGTGTGATGATTATGACTTAACATATGCACCTGGTGTCAAACAAGCAATCGACGAATTTACAAATAAATATAAATTTAAATGTAAAATTATTTGCAATGAAAGATTTGCAAAAATAGAAAAAAACTAAATTTAATTATCTCTGATTTAATTGTATAACTTTTCGATGCTTGTTACCTTTGTAACTAGCTAGAGGTCTAATCAGTTTATTTGCTGCATGTTGTTCAATTATATGAGCTGACCAGCCTGTTATTCTTGAAATTACAAATATTGGTGTAAAAAAATCAGTATCAAAACCCATCAAATGATAAGTGGGTCCAGTAGGGTAGTCCACATTAGGATGAATATCTTTTCTTTCGATCATTACCTTTTCAACAATATTATAAATTTTTTCAAACTTTTTATCTTTTTTAATTTTTGCAACTTTTCCAAAGTATTCTCTCATAGTAGGAACTCTAGAGTCTCCACTTTTGTAAACTCTATGACCAAATCCCATGACAACATCTTTGTTATCTAATGCATTATTAATCCACTTAAGTGCATTTTCTGGTTTTTTGATCTTATTCATCATATGCATTACTTCTTCATTAGCACCTCCATGCAAAGGTCCTTTAAGACTTGCAATAGCACCGGTGATTGCACCATGAATATCTGACAAACTGCTTGTAATAGTTCTTGCTGTAAAAGTTGAAACATTAAAACTATGTTCAGCATAAAGAATTAAAGAAACATCAAACGCTTTTACAATATCTTTGTTAGGCACTTTACCAAAGCACATATGAAAAAAGTTCTCTGAAAATGAAAGATTATTTTTTGGTGGTATAATTTTTTTTCCTTTTCTTGATCTATAAAAAGCAGCTAAAGCAACAGGTGTTTTAGCAAAAATTCTCATTACCTTACGCATATTTGCTTTAGGAGAGTTATCTTTAGTTTCTTTATCCTCAAGTCCCATTATACTTACGGCTGTTCTTGCAACATCCATAGGATGAGCTTTTTTTGGAAATTTTTTAATATCTTCAAGTATAGTTTTAGAGAGTTTTCTTTCTTTTCTTTCTTGGTTTTCAAATTGTTTTAATTGTTTTTTATTAGGAAGTTCTCCATTTAAAATTAAGTAAGCCACTTCCTCAAATTTACATTTTGCACATAAATCTTGAGCTGCATAACCTCTATAGGTAAGAGAATTAATTTCAGGCATAACTTTTGAAACTTCTGTTTCGTCAACAACTATTCCAAGTAAACCTTTTTTAACATCATCACTCATTATTCATGCCCTTCTGTACTAAAATTATAAATCTTTTCATCCAATGAATTATATTTTTCGTAATCAACTAATTCATATAATCTTTTTCTTGTTTGCATTTTATCTATTATATTATTTTGATGTCCATTTGCATAAATGTCCCTCAAGCCATCTTCTACATTTTTCATAGCTAATCTTTGTGTGGTTACAGGATAAATAACAATATTATATCCAAAATTTTCTAATTCTTTGTAATTAAATAATTTAGATTTACCGAATTCAGTCATGTTAGCTAGGAGATAACAAGATAATTCCTTTCTAACTTTTTCAAAATCTTTTTCGTCTTCCAGTGCTTCAGGAAAAATAATTTCAGCACCTGCATCAATATATGCTTTGCATCTCTCAATCATTTTATCTATTCCTTCAACACTTTTGGCATCTGATCTCGCTATAATTTTAAAATTTTTGTCTTTTTTAGCTGAAACACTTTCTTTAATTTTTTTAACCATTTCATCAGTTGAAATCAGTTCCTTATTCTCTAGATGACCACATCTTTTTCTTTCAATTTGATCCTCTAAGTGAACACCAGTAATTCCAAATTCTTCAAAGGTTTCTATTGTTTCTTTACAAGATTTAAATCCTGTATCGATGTCTACTATTGTTGGAAGGTTTGTTGTTCTAGCAATTAAATAAGATCTTGTACTTACATCTTGCAATGTTGTTAAGCCAATATCAGGAAAACCAAGATCATTCGCCATAACACCTCCAGAAACATAAACTGCATCATATCCAATTTCTTCAATTAATTTTGCAGTTAACGGATTATACGCTCCAGGAATTCTTAGTATTTTATTAGACTTTAACTTATTATTAAAATCTATTCTTTTTTGACTTGGCTCTTTTTCTACAAAGTGCATTAAAAAATTCCTTTTTTTAAATTTCTTTTTAATTTACTTTTTTTAACTTCAATATTTAATTTATTTAATTCACCTTTTTTTAAGTTTTTTAAATTTTGAACAATTTTTAAAAATCGATTACTTTCTTTTTTATCCAAAATATCTTTAGTCAAGGTAAAAAATTTTTTAATATAATTTTTTCTTTTAAACGGTCTTGCTCCATATGGGTGTGCATCTGCACGATCAAGCTGTTCAATTATTTTAATGCCATTATTTAATGTTACAACAACTTTTGCTCCAAATGATTTTTTCATTGGATTTGGATCGTGATATTTTTTAGTCCATTTTTTATCTTCGAAAGTTCTAATTGATCTCCAAATTTTAATAGTACTTTTTCTTTTGGCTCTTGCTTTTGTATAGGATTTCACATGATGCCAATCTCCATCCTCTAAAGCAACCGCAAATATGTACATTATAGAATGATCTAAAGTTTCTCTACTAGCGTTAGGATCCATTTTTTGAGGATCATTAGCTCCAGTTCCAATAACATAATGAGTATGGTGACTAGTAAAAATATCTATTTTTTTAATAGTTTTTAAATTTGATATCTTGCTTTTTAATTTTTTAGCTAAATCTATTAAAGCTTGAGATTGATATTCAGCAGAGTACTCTTTTGTATATGTTTCAAGTATAGCTTTTTTAGTTTCACCCTTTTTTGGTAACGGAACTTTATAGTTAGCTTTTTTACCATCCAAGATTCTTGCAATAACACTGTCCTCACCTTCATAAATTGGACTTGGTGCACCTTCTCCTCTCATAACTCTATCAACTGCCTCAATTGCAAGTTTACCCGCATGAGCTGGAGCGTATGCTTTCCAACTTGAAATTTCACCTTTTCTAGATTGTCGGGTAGATACTGTTGTGTGTAGCGCTTGTTGAACTGCTTGGTAAATTGTTTCTGTATTTAAATTTAACATTGTGCCTAAACCAGCAGCTACGCTTGGTCCTAAATGAGCTATATGATCTACTTTATGCTTATGTAAACAGATACCTTTAACTAAATTAACTTGAACTTCATAAGCAGTAATTATTCCTCTTAATAAATCTAAGCCACTTTTTTTATTTTGTTGTGCTACACTTAATAGAGGAGGGATATTGTCACCTGGATGACTATAATCTGCAGCTAAAAAAGTATCATGAAAATCTAGTTCTCTAACAGCTGTTCCGTTTGACCAAGCGGCCCATTCACAATCAAATTTTAATTTTGAATTTACTCCAAATAGAGTTGCTCCATTTTTTCTCGAATGTTTTAAAGCCATTTCTCTTGAAGAAATAACTGGTTTTCTGTTTAAGGATGCAATAGCAACTGACGCATTATCAATTATTCTATTGATAACCATTTCAATTGCATCTTTATTTAATTTAACATTATCACTAGCTATCTTAGCTATTTTCCAGGCAAGCTGTTTCTTCTTTGGAAGATTAATTTTTGACGGATATACTTTAACTGTATGTAATAACAAAATAACTCCTAATTTGTAATTTTGTTTTAATAGTTAAAATAAATTAATCAATATTAAAGATATTCAGATATTATTTTCTCAATACCTACAAAGTCTTTTATTATGTGATTATGATAAATTTCTTCAGATCTTTTTTCTGTATATCCATATTTTAGTAAAATTATTGGAATTTCAGCAGCCTTAGCAGCATTAGCATCTGTCTCGCTGTCACCGATCATAATCGATTTATTTTTATCACCATCTAAAATTTCTATTGTCGTTGTTAAATGTCGAGGGTCTGGTTTGCAATATTCAAAAGTATTATATCCTGCAACATATTCAAAATAATCATAAATCCCAATTTTTTTTAAAAGATCAACCGATAAGTGTTCAGTTTTATTAGTACATACTGCCATTGAAATATTTTCATTTTTACACCAATCTAAAAATTCCTTTACGCCATTAATTAATTTACTTTCGTGTAAAATATTTTTTCCATAATAAGATAGAAATTCATTAGTCATTTCATTTTGAATTTTTTCATCAAACCATTTCCACTGGCCATTAGCTTTTGCCATCATAGCTTTTGCACCTTTACCTACAGCATTTTTTAGTTCTCCCAAGGTTTTAGTTGGGTAACCAAATTTTTTCATTACATGATTATGGGCACGTATCAAGTCTGGAGCAGTATCCACTAAAGTACCATCTAAATCAAATAAAACTGTAAATTTTTGTTTCATTTTAAAAGTATTTTAAAGAAATAAATTGTGAATTAATCAAGACATATTCTTAATGTAAATCAATTCTAAATGAAAGTTTTAAATCAAAAAAAACTTAGAGAGAAATTTATAAAATCAGGTGTAAAGATGATGGGTCCTGAAACTATTTTTTTTTCAAAAGATACTGTGATTGGAAAGAACGTAACTATAGAACCTTATGTTGTTATTGGATCAAAGGTTAAAATTGGTAATAATGTAATAATTAAATCATTTTCCCATTTGGAGTCTTGTAAAATTGAGAATAAAGTTGAAGTTGGTCCTTACGCAAGAATAAGACCTCAAACAATTTTAAAAGAAGGATCTAGGATTGGAAACTTTGTTGAGATTAAAAAAAGTATTGTTGGAAAAAAATCTAAAATAAATCATCTTTCTTACATTGGTGATACTGATCTTGGAAAATCAGTAAATATTGGTGCTGGCACAATTACATGTAATTATGATGGAGTTAAGAAAAGTAAAACAAAAATTAAAGACAAGGTATTTATTGGATCTAATTCTTCTTTAGTTGCTCCTATTATCATTGATAAAGAAAGTGTCGTTGGAGCAGGATCAGTTATAACAAAAAATGTTAAACAAAAATCTTTAGCGTTAACAAGATCTGAACAATTAGAAATTAAAAATTATAAAAAAAAAAAATAATTTATGTGTGGAATAATCGGAATATCTAGCAACAAATCTGTTTCAGCAACAATAATTAATTCTTTAAAAAAATTAGAATATAGAGGCTATGACTCCGCTGGTTTAGCCACATTGTCTAATGGAGTTATTAATGAGGTAAAATCTGAAGGAAGAGTAGACATTTTGGAACAAAACTTTGATTTAAAAAAATTAAAAGGAAATATTGGCATTGGTCATGTTAGATGGGCAACTCATGGTGTTCCAAATAGTATTAATGCTCATCCACATTCTTCCCACAATGTTTCTGTTGTACATAATGGAATAATAGAAAATTCAACAATATTAAAAAAGTTTTTAATTAGCAAAGGTCATAATTTTAAATCGCAAACAGATACAGAAGTAATTGTTCATTTGATTACTGAAAATTTAAAAACTGCAGAATTAGAGGAAGCAATTACAAAAACGCTCCAACAACTTCATGGTAGTTTTGCTTTAGGTATTGTATTTAAAGATATTCCTGATTTAATTGTAGGAGCAAGAAGGGGCTCACCTTTAGCCGTTGGTTATGGCCCTAATGAAAATTATTTGGGGTCAGACTCATACGCATTAAAATCAATGACAAATAAAGTTACTTATCTTGATGATGGTGAATTTTGTATAGTAAAAAAAGATCAAGTTCTTTTCTTTAATTATGAAGGAAAAAAAGTAAATAAAAAAATATTAGAACTGTCATCAGACGATGCAAACTATGATAAAGGGGATTTTAAACATTTCATGGCAAAAGAAATTGAAGAACAGCCAACAACAATTAAAACTGGAATTAAAGAATACGTAGATAATCTAAACAAAGATATAAATATTTTTAATTTTCCATGGAAAATAGACGAGATTAAATCAATAACATTAATTGGATGCGGAACTGCATACCATTCTTGTCTGATGGCAAAATATTGGTTTGAAGAATTAACTAATTTAGATGTAAATATAGATATCGCTTCAGAGTTTAGATACAGAAAAAATAGATTTAAAGAAGATACGCTTTATATTTTTGTTTCACAATCAGGAGAAACAGCTGATACTTATGCAGCACTTGATTTATGTAATAAGAATAAAATGAAAACTTGTGCTGTTATTAATGTAATTGAAAGCTCAATTGCAAGAGATTCGAACTTTATACTGCCAATACATTGTGGTCCTGAGATTGGTGTTGCTTCTACAAAAGCTTTCTTAGGGCAAATATTAGTATTATATATATTAGCTTTAAAATTAAGTTCATTAAGAAATGAAATTGATAAAAATCAATATCATGAAAAAATAAAAGATTTAAAAGCTCTACCAAGTTTAATTGAAAAAACATTGCTTCATGACAATGATATTCAGGCAATATCTTCAACGTTTAATGAAGCAAAAGGTTCAATGTTTTTAGGAAGAGGATTTTCTTATCCAATAGCTTTAGAGGGTGCATTAAAATTAAAAGAACTATCTTATATTCATGCAGAAGGATATCCTGCAGGTGAAATGAAACATGGTCCGTTAGCCCTTATAGAAGAAGGTATGCCTGTTGTGGTTTTGGCTCCAAGAGATAACTATTATAAAAAGACAATTTCAAATATGCAGGAAGTTATTGCAAGAGGTGCGAAAGTTTTATTAATAACCAACAAAAGCAAAGATGAGGTTGTTTCAGAGAATATTTGGGAGACAATTGAAGTTGAAAATACAAATAATGACTTGCTTCCATTCCTGTTAACAATACCACTTCAAAAACTTGCGTATTATTCTGCTCTTAAAAAAGGATATGACATCGATAAGCCAAGAAACTTGGCTAAATCTGTTACTGTTGAATAAAGTTAAAACTCTGCTAAAACAATCCTCAGTTGAATATGAAAAATTGGAAAAAAAATAGTTGGAGAAAATATCCGGTTAAGCACATTCCTGAGTATCCAAATAAAAAAGAATTGGATACAGTTTTGGATAAGATACGTAAGTTTCCACCTTTAGTTTTTGCTGGAGAAACTCGTCATTTAAAATCTCAACTTGCTGAAGTTGTAGATGGAAAAGCTTTCTTATTACAAGGAGGTGATTGTGCTGAAAGTTTTGCAGAATTCAATCCTGACAATATAAGAGATACCTTTAAATTAATGCTTCAAATGTCATTAGTTCTAACTTATTCAGCATCCTTACCAGTAGTTAAACTTGGAAGAATAGCTGGACAATTTTCAAAACCAAGAAGTTCACCTGTTGAAACAAAAAATGGCGTTGAGCTTCCAAGTTATTTAGGAGACAACATAAATGGAATGGAATTTACAGAAAAAGCAAGGATTCCAGATCCAAAAAGACTATTTAAGGCTTATTCACAATCTGCAGCAACTTTAAATTTGATTAGAGCTTTTTGTCATGGTGGTTTTGCAGATTTAAAAAATGTTCATACTTGGAATTTGGGATTTATTAAAAATTCTCCTGAATTAAAAAGGTTTAAAGATTTAGAGGATAGGATAGCTGATGCATTAGCATTTATGGATGCTTGTGGAATTAATTCAGACTTTAACAGAAGATTAAAAACAGTTAATTTTTGGACTTCCCATGAGGCTCTATTACTTCCATTTGAGGAACAAATGACTAGAGTAGACTCTACAACTGGAGAAAATCACGATACTTCAGCTCATTTTGTATGGATAGGAGATAGAACTAGACAATTAGATGGAGGACACGTTGAATTTTGTAGAGGAATAGAAAATCCAATTGGGATAAAATGTGGACCAACTTTAAAAGCTGATGATTTAATTAATCTTTGTCATAAAATTAATCCTAATAATGAAAAAGGTAAAATTACTTTAATTTCCAGATTTGGTGCAGATAATGTTTCAAAATATTTACCAAAACTTATTAGAGCAATTAAAAAAGAAGGATTAAATGTAATCTGGTCGTGTGACCCATGCCATGGAAATACAATTCAAGCTGCAACAGGATTTAAGACAAGACCATTCAATAGTGTTTTAAAAGAAGTTAAAAATGTATTTGCTTGCCATCAAAGTGAAGGTAGCTATGCTGGAGGTCTTCATATTGAGCTTACAGGTCAAAATGTAACTGAGTGCATAGGTGGAGCTCAAAAAATATCTGAAAAAGATTTATCTTCAAGATATCATACACACTGCGATCCTAGACTTAACGCAAATCAAGCATTAGAATTAGCTTTCTTAATTTCAGATGAGATTAAAAAGAATAGCTCATATTCTAAAAATGCAGACAGAGCGGCATCTTAAGACATTGTAAAAATTTAAATATCTAATATCTTAAAATCATGAACTCTTCAGAAAAAGTAAAATATATATCTAACTGGATAAAAGATTATGTAAATAATATGCCTAGCAAGGCAGAGTCACTTGTTTTAGGAATTTCTGGAGGAATTGACTCATCTGTATCAAGCACATTGAGTGCAATGACTGGTTTAAAAACTATTGTTTTATCTATGCCAATTAAACAAAAATCTTATCAGCATGATTTAAGTTTAAAACATCAAGAATGGTTAGTTAAAAATTTTACAAACGTAGAAGCACATACTGTTAACTTAGATGAATTATTTTTAGCGTTTAATGCTAGTTTATCTAAATTTGATAACGAACATGGTATGGCAAATTCACGAGCTAGATTAAGAATGACAACTCTTTATCAGGTGGCTGCAGCAAATAAGGGAATTGTTGTAGGTACAGGAAATAAAGTAGAAGATTTTGGCGTAGGTTTTTATACAAAGTATGGAGATGGAGGAGTTGATATTTCTCCTATAGCGGATTGTAATAAAACTGAAATTTGGGAGCTTGGAAAAGAATTAGGAATTTTACAGGAGATAATAGATGCGGCTCCAACTGATGGGTTGTGGGACGATGGGAGAACTGATGAGGGTCAACTTGGTTTAAAATACCAAGAGCTTGAAGAGGCAATGAAAAATCCTAATTCACCTAATAGAGATAAATACGAGCTAATAAGAAAACAAAATTTGCATAAAATGGAGCCTATTCCTGTATGCAAAATTCCTAATTAATCAAATAGATTCACAAATCTATTATTTAAGTATATTTCTAAAATAATGAATAAAGATATTTTTTTAACAAATAATTTGAGTAACAAAAAAGAAAAATTTGTTCCAATAGATGAAAATAATGTTGGTATGTATGTATGTGGCCCAACTGTTTATGATGATCCACATATTGGAAATGCTAGACCAATTGTAATTTTTGACATTCTTTTTAAAATTCTTAAAAAAAGATTTTCAAATGTAACTTATGTAAGAAATATTACTGATGTAGATGATAAGATAATTAAATCATCTAAAGAAAGAAATATATCTATCTCTGATTTGACTGAGACTGTTATTAAAAGTTTTAATAAAGATTGTAACTATTTGAATTGTGAAGATCCCTCACAACAACCAAAAGCAACTGAACATATTGATTTAATGATAAAAATGGTTTCAGAATTAATTAAAAAAGGTTTTGCTTATGAAAATAATAAGCATGTTTATTTTGAGGTTAAAAAATTTTATGACTATGGCAAACTTTCAAATAAAAAACTTGAAGATTTAATTGCTGGTTCAAGAATTGAAGTTAGTGATAATAAAAAAAATTCTGAAGATTTTGTTTTATGGAAACCATCATTAGAAAATGAACCATCATGGGACTCTCCTTGGGGAAAGGGAAGACCAGGTTGGCATTTAGAGTGTTCTGCTATGTCTAAGAAATTTTTAGGTAATGAATTTGATATTCATGGAGGAGGAATAGATTTAATTTTTCCACATCATGAAAATGAAATTGCACAATCTAGATGTGCAAATAATACTGATGTATTCGCAAATTATTGGTTGCACAACGCCTTTATTACAATGTCTAACGAAAAAATGGCAAAATCTCAGGGAAATATTTTAAAGATAAAAGATTTTAGAAATAAGATTAGTGGCCAAGTTTTAAGACTAGCTTTAATAAGCGCTCATTACAAACAACCTTTAGATTGGAATGATAAGCTTTTAGATGATTGTCAAAATACAATTAACAAATGGTATAATCTCTATCTACCCTCACAAGAAGATTTAGATGATGAAATTATTCAACCTTTGTATGATGATATAAATACACCTGGTTATATTGCGAATTTACATAAGCTTTATGATAAAGCCAATAAAGGTGACGAAAAAGATAAAAAAATATTTAATTCTGCATGTAATTTTATTGGTTTACTTCAAGAAACAAAAGAGGAGTGGCTAAATCATAAAAAAGTAAAAGTAGATATTTCTGAAGAAGAAATAGAAAATAAGATAAAGCTTAGAAACAATGCTAGAGATAACAAGGATTATAAAGAGGCTGACAATATTAGAAATTATCTTTTAGATAAAGGAGTTTTAATAGAAGATAAAAATGGTAAAACAATTTGGAAATTTAAATGAGCAAAGAAAAGCTTTATATATTTGATACAACTTTAAGAGACGGTGCACAAACCCAGGGTGTTGATTTTTCAATAGATGATAAGGAAAAAATATCAGCTTCATTAGATGCCTTAGGGGTTGATTATATTGAAGGGGGTTGGCCAGGGGCTAATCCAACTGATACTGAATTTTTTAATAAAGATCATGGTTTTAAAAATGCTAAGCTTACAGCTTTTGGCATGACTAAAAAATCAGAGCATAGTGCTGAAAATGATCCTATGTTGGCATCATTAATTAATTCAAAAAGTTCTTCTGTATGTTTATTTGGTAAATCTTGGGATTTTCAAGTTGATGTAGCACTTGGTATTACCAATGAACAAAATTTAGAAAACATCAGAGAAAGTGCAAAGCATATAGTTAGTTCAGGTAAAGAATTTATGTTTGATGCGGAACATTGTTTTGATGGCTATAAAGCTAATCCAGAATATACACTTTCATGTTTAAAAGCAGCTTATGATCAAGGTGCTAGATGGATTGTATTATGTGATACTAACGGTGGAACTCTTCCGCACGAAGTATCAAAAATTGTTTCAGAGATAGCAAAACATATCCCAGGAGAGAATTTAGGAATTCATGCGCATAATGATACTGAAAATGCGGTGGCAAATAGTTTAGCTGCTGTTCAAGCAGGTGTAAGACAAATTCAAGGAACTGTAAATGGATTAGGAGAGAGATGTGGAAATGCTAATTTAATGTCTTTAATTCCAACTTTGTTATTAAAAAAAGATTTTAGTGAAAAATTCGAAATCAATATCAAACATGAGAATTTACAAAATTTAACTCAATGCTCTCGATTATTAGATGAATTATTAAATAGAAAACCTAATAAACATTTACCTTATGTTGGTGCATCTGCATTTTCACATAAAGGTGGTATGCATGTTTCAGCTGTTCAAAAGAACCCTAAAACTTATGAACACATTGACCCTGATAAAGTTGGAAATTCGAGAAACATTGTTGTATCTGACCAGGCTGGTCAATCAAATATAATGTCTAGATTAAAATCTATTGGTATTCAGGTTGAAAAAAATGATCCAAAAATTAAAAAACTTTTAGAAGAAGTTAAAGATAGAGAGTTTATTGGTTACAGTTATGATGGAGCTGATGCTTCCTTTGAATTGTTAGCCAGAAGATTGATGGGTGAAATTCCAAGATACATTTTAATTAATGAGTATGATGTGTCTGTTAAGAAAGATAATTTAGGTGAAATTATCTCTCATGCAAAAGCTCATCTAGAAGTTGATGGTGAGAAAATATTATGTGAAGGTCAAGGTAATGGACCTGTAAACGCTTTGGATAATGCAATTAGAAAAAATGTAAATAAACTTGCAAAATATTCTGAATATTTAAAAGACTTAAAATTAGTCGATTATAAAGTTAGAATTTTAAACACAGGAACAGAGGCAGTAACTAGAGTTTCAATCGAAAGCACAGATTCAAAAGGATTCAATTGGTTCACTATAGGAGTATCACCAAATATAATTGATGCCTCATTTAAGGCTTTAATTGATAGTTTAGATTATAAGTTATTTAAAGATAAGGCCCCAGCTAGTTTATAAGTTTAATTAAATAATAATAATGTCACCTAAAAATATTACTTTTATTTTGCATAAGCCTCAATTATCAGAAAATATAGGAGCTTGCGCTAGAGGAATAAAAAATTTTAATTTTCAAAAGTTAACTATTATTAATCCAAAACCTATTTTTCCAAATGATAAAATCTTAGCAACATCAGTGGGTGCAAAAAATATTATAAATAAAAGTAAGTTATTTGATAATTTAGAACCCGCATTAAAAAGTATAGATTGTGTAATTGCAACTTCATCAAGATTTAGAAATAAAAATATTAAGCATATTAAATTAGTAGATTTAAAAAAGATAGATTTTAACCAAAATGTTGCATTTCTCTTTGGATCTGAAGCATCAGGATTGTCCAATAGTGAGGTTTGTTATGCAAATTATACATTACAAATACCAACAAATCCTGATTTCAAGTCTTTAAACCTTTCTCATAGTTTAATAATTGTTGCTCAGTATGTAGCAAGCATAATTAAATCTAAAACATTTAATTATAAAAAATCAAAAAAAGTTAAATTAGCCTCTAAAAAGGAAATTATTTCTATGACAAATCTATGTATTAGAAATCTTGAAGAAATTAATTTTTTTAAATCAAAAGAAAAGAAACCAATAATGCTTGAAAACTTAAGAAATATTTTCAACGGTATGGAATTATCTGACAAAGAAACTCGTATTTTATCAAGTGTATTTGCTAGTTTAGGTAAAAAACGTTGATTGACAAAATGAAGAGTAAGTCTATAAAACCCTCTATTAAATGACAAAAAGATTAAACTCTAAACATAAAGTTGATAGAAGATTAAAGGTTAACCTATGGGGAAGACCTAAAAGTCCTTTCAATACTAGAGCATACGGACCAGGACAACATGGTCAAACAAGAACATCAAAACCCTCAGATTATGGAATTCAGTTACAGGCAAAGCAAAAGTTAAAAGCATATTATGGAAACATTAACGAAAGACAATTTAGAAATATTTATAAAAGGGCATCAATGCTTAAAGGTGATACTAGTGAAAATTTAATCGGTTTGCTTGAAAGAAGGTTGGATGCAGTTATTTATAGGGCAAAATTTGCAACTACAATTTTTTCAGCTAGACAGTTAATTAATCATGGTCATGTTAAAGTGAACGGAAAAAAAGTTAATATTGCAAGTTACGTAGTTAGAGAAGAAGACTCGATCGAGATTAGAGACAAATCTAAACAACTAGCTATTATAGATATAGCTTTAGCTAATAAAGAAAGAGAGACCCCAGAATATATTCAAATGGATGAAAAAAATAAAAAATTAAAATTTGTTAGAGTTCCAAAATTTGAAGAAGTTCCTTACCCAATTATAATGGAACCTAATTTAGTAATTGAGTATTATTCAAGATAAAAATCCTGATTAAAAGATCTTCAAAAACCTATATAGATAATCTTATTAAAAAAAATCCAAACTGGAAAATTTTAGATATTGGTTGTGGATATACTGCTCATGAAGACGCTACAGTTATTTGTGATGTACAGGATTTTTCCTCCTTTTATAAAAATAGAAAATTTGTAAAGTTAGATGATAATATTTTACCATTCAAAGATAATGAGTTTGATTTTGTTATAGCTTCTCATGTCTTAGAGCATGTTAAAGATATAAAGTTATTTATTAAAGAATTAGAAAGAGTTTCGCTAGGAGGGTATATTGAATTACCAACGATACTTGAAGATAATTTAGTTTTTGAAAATAAAAATGATCATTTGTGGCATATGGAATTTAATGACGTTGAAAATAAACTGCTTGTTTCAAAGAAAATTCAATTTTTAGAGCCAGTGTTAACAGTATCTACATCGAAAAGATTTTTAAAATATTTTAGACAAAGTTTAGTTTTAGAGTTGCATTGGGAAAATTCGATTGAATTTAAAATGGTTGATAAAGGTATTGAGAATTATCAAAAATTGTCAAGGCTAACTTTATTTAGAAAATTTTTTTCTAAGCTTTTCAGAAATATTATAAGATAGTATTATTTCTTATAAGTTATTTGATTATCATCAAAAATCTTTTTAATTTCACCATTCTCGTACATTTCTTTTATTATATCACATCCACCAACAAATTCCTTTTTTATATATAACTGTGGAATAGTTGGCCAATCACTAAAAACTTTTATTCCTTCTCTAAGTTTTTGATCTTCTAAAACATTAACGCCTTTAAAATTTACCTCGAGGATTTTTAGGATATTTGTAACAGCCATTGAAAAACCACACTGAGGAGCGTCAGGTGTTCCTTTCATAAACAAGCATACTTCGTTATTGTCTATGTGATTTTGAATTAAACTTTTTGTTTGATCATCCATTATTGTTCCTTTGTTTTAATTGCTAAAGCATGCAACTCGTTACCCATTTTACCTTTTAAAGAATTGTATACCATTTTGTGTTGTTCAATTTTACTTTTTCCTGAAAATTCAGCTGAGGTTACTGTTGCAGAATAGTGATTTCCATCACCAGCTAAATCTTGGATTTCTACCTTAGCGTCAGCTAAAGCTTCTTTAATTAAACTCTCAATTTCTTTTAAGTCCATTGCCATTATTTATTCATATAATTCGTTAACCAATTTGTATGCGAAGTTTTTAATTCGTCAATTGAAACTTTTGTCTTATCATTAATATATAGTTCATTTTCATTTATTGTTCCAAGCTGATCAAAATGAACCGCATTTTTATTAAGTATATCAGAAACTTTTTTTAGATTTTCCTTACTAACCTCAATAATATATCTTCCTTGATCCTCAGCAAAATAGTATTCAATTTCGTTGATTAGAAATTTTGGCTTTATTAAATTAATACCTTTGTTTCCTTTAATAGACATTTTAGCAACTGCTGTAATAATTCCACCTAAAGATACGTCGTGAGCGCTTTTGATAAAATCATTTTCAATAAGTTTTAATAAAGTTTCACCAATATTTTTTTCGTTAAAAAGATTTACTTCAGGGGGTGGTCCATTTTTTTCATTTAAAATAATTCTTGCAAATAAACTTTGATCAATATGTCCTTCTGTTTTACCTACAACTAAAACAATATTATCTACATCTTTAAAATCCATTGTTATCATTTTTTGGTAATCTTTTATTAATCCAACACCACCAATTGATGGGGTGGGCTTGATACCTTCTTCTTTAGTTTGATTATAAAAAGATACATTTCCAGAAACGACTGGAAAGTTTAAGTATTTACTAGCTTCACCAATACCCTGAACACATTCTACAAATTCACCCATATTATCTTCATTTTCAGGACTCCCAAAATTTAAACAATTTGTAATTGCTATTGGTTTTGCTCCTACAGAAATTAAATTTCTAAAACTTTCACACACAACTTGTTTTCCACCAGTTAAAGGATGTGCCCAACAATAAACTGCTGATGAGTCTACCGAAGCAGCAATAGCTTTATTAGTTCCATGAACTCTTACCACACCAGAATCTCCTCCTGGTTTTTGAATAGTGTCTCCCATAACAGTATGATCATATTGTTGCCAGATCCATTCTTTGCTACATACATTTGGATCTGATAAAATTTTTTTTAATACGTTAATTATTTTTAAACTATTAAGATTTTCTTTTTTAATAATATTTTTTTTTGGTAGCTTTGATTTTTTCCACTTACGGTCATACATTGGTGAATTTTCAACCAATGTGTTAACAGGAATATCTGAAACCTTTTCATTATTAAAATAAAGTTCAATTCTTTTAGATTTAGTAGTTTTACCAATAACTGCAAAATCTAAATTCCATTTATCAAATATCTTTTTAGCTTGATTTTCTTTTCCATTCTCTAGAACAATCAGCATTCTTTCTTGGCTTTCGGAAAGCATAATCTCATAAGGGGTCATTTTTGTTTCTCTACATGGAACTTTATTTAAATTAATCTCAATACCAAGATTTCCTTTTGAGGCCATTTCAATACTAGATGATGTTAGTCCAGCAGCTCCCATATCTTGAATAGCTATAATTGAATCTCCTGCCATTAATTCAAGACAAGCTTCTAAAAGTAATTTCTCTGTAAAAGGATCTCCAACTTGAACGGTTGGTTTTTTTTCCTCAATTTTTTCATCAAAACTAGCTGATGCCATACTTGCACCATGAATTCCGTCACGTCCAGTTTTAGATCCAACATAAATAACAGGTTTATTTATTCCTGCGGCTTTTGAATAAAAAATTTTATCTTTTTTAACCAAACCCAAAGTCATTGCATTTACCAAAATATTACCATTATAAGAACTATCAAAATTTGTTTGACCAGCTATGGTTGGAACACCCATGCAGTTACCATATCCACCAATGCCGTGAACCACGCCTCTCAATAAATTTTTAGTCTTTTTATGTTGTGGTGATCCGAAATGGATTGAGTTTAAATTTGCAATAGGTCTCGCACCCATTGTAAATACATCTCTCATTATCCCACCAACACCAGTTGCAGCGCCTTGGTATGGCTCTATAAATGATGGATGATTATGACTTTCAATTTTAAAAACTATTGCATCATTGTCTCCTATATCAATAACTCCTGCATTTTCACCTGGTCCTTGAATAACTTGTTTTCCTTTGGTGGGAAGTTTTTTTAAATGAAGTCTTGATGATTTATATGAACAATGTTCATTCCACATTGCAGAAAAAATTCCAAGCTCGGTAATATTTGGGGTTCTTTTAAGTAGCTCACAAATGTTTTTAAATTCCTCCTTTTTCAAACCATGATCTATAGCTACCTGTTCGTTTACAATCATTTGAGATTATTAATTAAATTTTTGAAAAAAACTGACCCGTCTTCTCCTGAAAGAGAGGGGTCGATCATTCTTTCTGGATGAGGCATCATTCCTAAAATATTTTTTTCTTTATTAAATATTCCTGCTATATTTTTTATAGAACCATTGGGATTAAATTGTTCTTCTACTTTACCATCTTTATTACAGTAATAAGCTGCTATTTGATTGTTGTCTTCAATTTCATTAAATTGATCTTTCGTACAAAAATAATTTCCTTCATTATGTGCAATATGAAACTCTAAGATCTCATTATTAATATTCTTAAAATAAGTATTTTTTTTACTATTAATTTTTACAAACACATTTTTACAAATAAATTCTAAGTATTTATTTCTTAATAGAACTCCTGGAACTAACCCAGTTTCAACTAATATTTGAAAGCCGTTACAAATTCCCATTACCATTCCTCCTGAATTTGCAAAGTTAATAACTGATTTCATTATTTTCGATTTAGAGGCCATACTTCCACATCTTAGATAATCTCCGTATGAAAAACCTCCAGGCAAAACTACTAAATCACTTTTAGGAAGTTCACCGTCATTGTGCCAAACCATTTTATTTTTAAAGCCAAACTTTCTTAGAGCAACATCCATGTCTCTATCACAGTTTGACCCAGGAAATGTAATGACAGATGATTTCATTAATTATTGTGCATCAATAATTTTATAATTTTCAATAACAAGATTAGCTAAAAGTTTTTTACACATTTCTTCAACTTTATCTTTGGCCTTTATAGGATCTTTATCTTTAGTGTAAATTTCAAAATACTTTCCTTGTCTTACCTCATCTATATCATTAAAACCCATTCCATCTAAAGTTTGTTGAATAATTTTTCCTTGAGGATCTAGCACATCTTTTTTGAGTGTAATGATTACAGAAATCTTCATTTACGCTTTCTCTTAACTGATGAAAGTTTTGTAATATTTACTGCTGAAACATTAGATTGTTCGTGAAGTATACCAAGTCTCCTAGCCACATCTGTATATGCTGGAATAAGATCCCCCAGGTCTTTTCTAAATCTATCCTTATCAAGTTTTTTATCTGTAACTGTATCCCATAATCTACATGTATCAGGGCTTATCTCATCAGCTAATACAATTTCAGTTTTTCCACTTTCAATCGTAAAACCAAATTCAACTTTAAAATCTACTAATTTAATTCCAACACCTCTAAACATTCCTAGAAGAAAATCATTTAATCTTGATAAATTTTCATCAATCCAATCAAGCTGCATAACATTAAGCCAATTAAAAGTTACAATATGTTCACGACTAATTATAGGGTCACCAAGTTTATCATCTTTAAGACAATATTCTATTAAAGGTCGCTCAAGAACAGTTCCGTCTTCAATCCCTAATCTTTTAGTTAATGATCCTGTAGCAATATTTCTAACAATAAATTCTATTGGTATAATATCTACAAACTTGATTAGTTGTTCTCTCATATTAATTCTTTTCACTAAATGATTTTTAATTCCAATTTCGCCTAAATTCGAGAGAATGTGTTCTGATATTCTATTGTTTAAAACACCTTTACCTTCAATAGTAGATTTTTTTTGATTATTAAAAGCAGTTGCATCATCTTTAAAATATTGGATAACCAAATTTTTATCGTTTGTTGCATAAATAATTTTAGCTTTGCCTTCGTATAATTTTTTACCTTTTTTCATTACTTAAATACTCTTCTAAAAATGAAATTTACATTTTTTAAATGTTTTGAGTAACTAAATATAGACTTTAGTTTTTTTAAAGAAATTTTTCTCATAATTAACTTATCAGAACTGATAACATCATATAAATTTAAATTTTCAGCAAAACATTTTTTAGAATAATTTTGAACCATCTTATAAGATTGCTCTCTAGATAATCCAGATTTAGTCAGCTCAAGCATTACTTCTTGAGAGAAAATTAGTCCTTTAGTAATATTTAAATTCTGCAACATTTTTTTTGGATAAATAATCATATTTTCTAAAATGTTAGTTAGTCTCACTAAAGCAAAATCTAATGTTATGTTGGCATCAGGGCCAATATTTCTTTCAACACTTGAATGCGAAATATCTCTTTCATGCCATAGAGCAATATTTTCTAAAGCTGGATTTACCATACTTCTAACCATTCTTGCAAGACCAGTTAAATTTTCACTCAATATTGGATTTTTTTTATGGGGCATTGCTGAAGATCCTTTTTGTTTTTTTGAAAAATATTCTTGTAATTCGTAAACCTCTGTTCTTTGCAAATGTCTAATTTCTGTTGCTACTCTCTCAATTGAACCTGCTATAATTCCTAGTACAGAAAAATAAAAAGCATGACGGTCCCTTGGAATTACTTGAGTTGAGATAGGTTCAACTTTTAAACCAATTTTTTTTGCAACATGTTTCTCTACATTAGGATTTATATTAGCAAATGTCCCTACAGCTCCTGATATAGCACATGTAGATACTTCATCTATTGCATTTATAAGTCTTTTTCTGTTTCTTTTAAATTCTTCATAAAAAGATGCCAATTTAAGACCAAAAGTTATTGGCTCAGCATGTATCCCATGGCTTCGACCCATACAAGGAGTAAATTTATATTTTTTTGCTTGTTTTTTAAGTACTTTAAGAATTTCGTTTAAATCTTTAAGAATAATTTTTCCAGACTGAACCAATTGAATGTTAAAACTAGTATCCAAAACATCTGATGAAGTCATTCCTTGATGAAGATATCTAGCTTTAATACCGGCTTTTTCAGTAATAGAAGTTAGAAATGCAATAACATCATGTTTAACCTGACCTTCAATTTGATGAATTCTTTTTACATTTATTTTTGCTTTTTTTCGAACTACTGAAGAAACACCCTTTGGTATTTGACCAAGTTTTTCCATAGCTTGAGCAGCAGCTACTTCTACATCTAACCAAATTTTATATTTATTTTCTTCTGACCAAATGTCAGTCAATTCTTTTCGCGAGTATCTTTTTATCATTAATTATAAGTATGGAGGCTTTACATAACCTTTAGCAGATTCTGTAAAGATTTCATAACCATTTTCAGTTATTCCTAATGTATGTTCAAATTGTGCTGATAAAGATTTATCCTTTGTAACTGCAGTCCATCCATCATTTAACATTTTAACGTCATATTTACCTGCATTAATCATAGGTTCAATAGTAAAAGTCATACCAGGTCTTAAATCCATGCCTGAATTTTTACTTCCATAATGTAAAATATTTGGAGGTTCATGAAACGTAGTACTTATACCATGGCCACAAAAATCTCTTACAACTGAAAAACCTTTATCTTCAATATATGATTGAATTTCATAGCCAATATCACCTAATTTAATTCCAGGTTTTAAAATCCTAATTGCTCTCATCATTGACTCATGTGTTGCATCAATTAGATTGTTAAGTTTAACAGGAGTTTGACCTATACAAAACATTCTACTTGTATCACCGTAGTGACCATCAACTATTGCGGTTACGTCAACATTTAATGCTTCGCCATCTTGTAGTATTCTGTCAGACGGTATTCCATGACAGATAACATGATTTAAAGATGTGCATAGAGATTTTGTAAATCCTCTATAATAAAGTGGAGCAGAGTGACCACCATTGTCTCTTATAAATTCATATCCTAATTTATCGATATAATTTGTAGAGACACCTTCTTTAATATTTTCTGTTAACATATCCAATGCTCTTGCTGCAAGTTTTCCAGCAGCTCTCATTTTTTCAAATTTTTCTTTATATTCAGTCATTAATAATTTTAAGTTTTTTATCTATAAAAATTTTCTCAGAACTTATAGCACATCTATACGCTAAAAAATTTACTCCAGCTTTTTTAGCTTTTAAATAATTTTTATAATATTCTTCATCAATATCTTTAGCTATTTTAAAATATTCCATGTTTTGGATTTGAACCAAAAATATTAAATAAGTTTTATATCCTTTTTTTATGGCATCAATAAGGGTCAATAAATGCTTAATACCTCTTGCTGTTGGAGCATCTGGAAATTCTGCGGTCTCTTTTTCTCTAAATAATGTAACATTTTTAACCTCAACAAAAGTTTTTTGTTCCTTTTTCTCTAATAAAAAATCAAATCTTGTCTCTTTATTGTAAAAAACTTCAGGCTTAATGGTATTTTTATTACTAAGCTCTTTTATTAAATTATTTTTAAGTCCATGTTCAACTATCCTGTTTGCCATATTAGTATTAACACCTACTAAATTTTTTCTAGATTTTATAATTTCAAGTCCATATTTAAGTTTTCTTTTTGGATCATTATTTGGCAATAAATAGACTTCATTTCCTTCATCTAGTAGCCCTTTCATTGAACCAGTATTTGGACAATGAGCTGTAACGATTTCTTTACTTAATTGTACGTCAGTAAAGAACCTTTTGTATCTCTTGATTAGTTTGCCTTTTATTAAAGAATTGGTAAATTCCATCACTAAATTATATATTTCATATGGCTAAAAAAGCAAAAGTTAATGCTGGAATTCTAATAATTGGTAATGAAATTTTATCAGGTAGAACCCAAGATACTAATACATCAACATTAGCAACATGGCTTAATTCTATTGGTGTTAAGGTAGTAGAGGTTAGGGTTATACCAGATATTGAAAAAACAATTGTAGATACTGTAAATTTTCTTAGATCAACTTACGATTATGTTTTTACTACAGGTGGAATAGGTCCTACTCACGATGATATAACTGCTGAAGCAATATCAAAAGCGTTTGGATTAAAATACGAAATTCATAAAGAAGCTTTTAAAATTCTTGAGAAATATTACAAACCTGGAGAATTTAATAAAGGTAGACAAAAAATGATTTGGATGCCTGAGAATGCTGGATTAATTTTAAATCCTACAAGTGGAGCACCAGGATTTAGCATTGAAAATGTATTTTGTTTGCCAGGTGTTCCATCAATATTAAAATCAATGTTAGGTGGTATAACAAATAAGATTGTTGGTGGAGAACCAATCTTAAGTCTTACAATTAATTTAAGAACAGTTGAAAGTGAAATAGCAAAATCACTAACAAGTATTCAAGATAAAAATAAAGAAGTAGAAATAGGCAGTTATCCTTTTTTTCAAGCGGGCAAGTTAGGAGTTTCAATAGTTATGAGAAGCACAGACCAAAATAAGATAGATAATTGTAATTTAGAAATAATGAAACTTGTAAAAGAAAAAAATATTCAAATAGCTGAAAAACGTTAATGTTATATTTTGCTTACGGCAGTAATTTAAATCATAAACAAATGGCACAAAGATGTAAAGGTTCGTCTTTTATAAAAAAATTTACTTTAAAAGGTTTTAATCTTTGTTTCAGTCATAAAACTGATAAATCCATATATGGACATGCCAATGTTATTAAAAATAAAAACTTTAATGTGCCAGGAGCAGTTTGGAGCATATCAAAAAATGATGAAAAAGAATTAGATGGCTATGAGGGTGTGGATTATAATTATTATCAAAAAGAATATTTTAAAATAAATGGAAAGGAAGTATTGATATATATTCAAAAAGTTTATTTTAAAAAAAAACCAAATTCAACTTATTTGCATACTATTATTCAGGGTTATAAAGATTGTGGTTTAGATTTAAATTATTTAAAAAAGAGAATTCCAAGTTACAAATTAAATTATAAAATTGATTGGTAAACTTTATTAATTGAATATAATAACTTTACATGAAAATTTTTGATTGCACATTGTATCATGATGAAGATTTAATTTTAGATTTAAGATTAAATATTTTATCTAAATATGTTGACAAATTTGTTATTTGTGAGTCCACATTTTCACATAGCGGCAGAAAAAAAAAATTAAATTTTGATATAAATAAATTTTCTAATTTTAAAGATAAAATTATTTATATTATTTCAGATGACGAGCCTGAAGGATTAATATTCGATAAAAATTATAATGATAGAAAAGAATTACCAGAAAATTATAGGCATAATGCTATTAATAGAATAGCTCATCAAAGAAATAAACTTTTTAAAGGTCTTGATATTGCTGATGAAAATGATTTCATTTTGTACAGTGATAACGATGAATTTCCTGATTTAGATAGTTTTGATTTTAAAGCTTTTGATAAAAAATATGTCTTATTCGAACAAAAACTTTTTTATTATAAGCTTAATTTATATTTAGATAGAGTTAATTGGTTTGGTACAAAAGGATGTAAAAAAAAATATCTTGAATCTTTTGAAAAACTTAGACAAATAAAACCAAAAAAGTATCCTTTTTATAGATTAGATACTATTTTTAAATTTGATAAACAAATAAGTTTAAAAATAATAAAAAACGGTGGTTGGCATTTTACAAGACTTCAAACTCCAGAAGATATCCATCTAAAAGAGTTAGATGCCGAACATCACGATGAATATAGAGTATCAGGAAAAAATGTAGAAAAAATAAAAGAATTAATTAAAAATAAAAAAATTGATCATGATCATTTAGCAGATACAAAGATGGATAAATACGGAAATGAATTCAAGCTTAAAACATTTGAGCTAGAAAAATTACCAAAATATATACAAAATAATAAAGAAAAATATAAAGAATGGTTTGATTTTGATTAAAATTTTTATTAAGGAATTTTTAAATTTTTTTAAATTAAATTAAAAAATATTAATAATGAAAATATTTATAACAGGTATTGCAGGATTTTTAGGTGCAAATTTAGCTGAGTACTATCTTAAAAAAAATTTTAAAGTTTCTGGATGTGATAATTTAATAGGAGGCACTTTAGATAATATCGATAAAAATAAAGTAAATTTTTTTAAGGCAAATTGTGAAAACCTTGAAGAAATGACAAAAATAATCAAAGATGTAGATATTGTTGTACATACTGCGGCTTATCCTCATGAAGGTTTATCTTCCTTCTCTCCATACCTAATATGCAAAAGTAATTATATAGGTTCAGTATCAGTTTTTACTGCTGCAATACAAAACAATGTAAAACGAATTGTATTTTGCTCCTCAATGGCAAGATATGGAGATGTGAAGCCACCATTTTTTGAAGAGCAAAAGGTTAATCCTGTTGATCCTTATGGTGTTTCAAAATTAGCAGCGGAAAACACACTTAAAATTTTAGCAAAAACACATAATATAGAATACAATATTGCTGTACCACACAATATTATAGGTCCTAAACAAAAATATGATGACCCTTATAGAAATGTAGTTTCTATAATGACGAATTTAATTTTACAGAAAAGAAAACCCATTATTTATGGCGATGGAGAACAAACAAGAAATTTTTCAGATATAGATGATTGTCTTTATTGTTTAAATCAACTTATAACGAACAAAGAAATTTTATCTGAAACATTTAATATAGGCCCTGATGAAGAAAGTATTTCTATTAACGAGCTTTATAAAATGCTTTGTAATAAATTACAATACAATGAACCTGCCCAATATGTTAAGGATAGACCAAATGAAGTAAAACATGCTATCTGCTCATCTAATAAAGCAAGAAAATATTTAAATTATAAAACATCTGTGAATTTAAGTGATGCTATAGACAAAGTAATTAATTATATCAAAATAAAAGGTCCTAAAAAATTTGAGTATAATTACGATTTAGAAATTAATAACAAATTTACTCCTGATACCTGGAAAAATAAAGAGTTTTAAAAATTACATAATTTTTTGTAGATGCATCTCCAATAGATAGGTAAGTTTTATTATTAAAACTTAAAAAGGAAATAATCTATGAAAGAAGCTTTAACCATAGGAGTTATTGGCTTAGGAAATGCAGGTACTCCAATTTTATATAACCTATATAAATCTAATAATTATAAATTAGTTGCATTTGATATTGATACAAAAAAACTAAATAGTATTCCTCAAAAAGTTGTTAAAGCAAGTTCTATTAAAAATCTTACAAAACAATGTAATGCAGTGATAACATGTTTACCTAAGCCCGAACATATTCTTGAGGCTGTTGATGGTGAAAATGGATTATTACAAAATGCTTCAGTTGGTACAGTATGGATAGACACATCAACAACTAATTTTAAACAAACTCAAAAATTAGCAAATAAAGCTAAAACATATGGGGTTTTAATGTTAGAGGCTACGCTTACAGGAGGAGTACATGCTTTGCAAAATAATAATATGGTTTGCTTAGCAGGAGGTGATAAAGAAACTTTTAAAATTTGGAAAAAAGTTTTGCAAGATGCAATAGGTGAGGTAGTTGTTTTATGTGGAGATATAGGTGCTGGTGCTATTACAAAAGTTGTATCTAATATGCTTGCATTTACTAATATGGTTGCAGCATCTGAATGTATGATGGTTGCAAAAAAAGCAGGACTAGATTTAGAAAATTTTTTTGATGCAATAAGAGTTTCTGCAGGCAACTCTTTTGCTTGGGAAACAGTTGTTCCTCATATATTTAATCAAAAATATGAAGCTGGATTTACAATGGATCTTGCATGTAAAGATATGAATTTAAGTTACTTACTAGGTCGCGACTTAAAAGTTCCTTTAGATCTACATATGGAAGTTAAAAAAAAAATGGATAAAGCACGAACACAATATGGAGATAAAGAAGGATGTTATGTTTATCCAAGAACCCTTGAAGATGAGCTTGACGAGTCTTTATCTATGAAAGGATGGGATAACTGGGGTTATGATATAAAAGTTGTAGATGGTTCAATTGTTGTAAAGCATAAAAATCGTCCATTATCTAAACACCCTCAATATAATTCAAAAAATAATGGATAAAATTTTACCTGTGATTTATATGGTGGGAGTTCTTATTTTAGTACTCCCCGCTTTTTTACAATCAAACTCTAAATTGAAACAGTTTCTAAAAAATCTATCTTTATGGGCTATAGTAGTAATTATAATTATGACAATAATTTATATGTTAAATTAGAAAATTTTCTTTATGATATGAGCAGAATAAAGGATTACAAAAAAAATAGAATAACTAACAAAAGAGACATCTTAACTCAATAGCTTAATAGTTTTATTTTAGTATATTATAACAATTAAAATAAAACGTTTTAGAAAATAAATATTAGTATAGATCTCATCTATGAAAAAAAAATTATCTATATTTTTTATACTTACTTTTTTTTTTCTAACTTTTTGGATTTGGAAAGATTATAAAAAAATTGATACGAGTTATGTAAATCAAAGTAGTATCACTTATTCTTTTAAAAATTTAAACAGTAATTTACTGAAAAAAATACATACAAAAATAGATAAAACGATAGAAAATACTTTTGTTAAATTTCTAAATTCTCACAGAAATCACTGGACAATAGAAGATAGCGCTAAGAGAAATGCATTACCAAATAAAATAAATATTAAAAGTAATAAAAATTTCACTACAAGTAAAAATGAAGTTCCAGAAATAACAAACAATTGGTACAAAAGTCATGGAAATGATAATGCAACTCGATTTTCAAATCTGGATTTAATAAACAGTAATAATGTATCTAAATTAGATGTAGCCTGGATATTTAGATCTGAGGGTTTTGAAGGGGATATTCAAGCAAATCCAATAGTAGTGAATGGTATTATTTATACACCAATCTCTGGTGGGTTTATTGCTGCTATAGATGGAGTTACTGGAAATCTAATCTGGAAATCTAAAAATTTTGGTAATTCTGTTGCTAGACGAGGTTTAACTTATTGGGCAGGAGATAAAAGTGATAATCAAGATCCACGGTTGTTATTTTCTAACAGAGAAAGATTAATTGCATTGGACCCAAAAAATGGACAACTGATATCATCTTTTGGCAGCAAAGGTAAAGTTAGAACAGGTTTAAATGTATTACCTCCTGTTGTCTATAAAGATAAAATTATTTTAGCAACATGGGATAGAGCATTTGAAGTTTATAACTTGTATACTGGTAAAGTTGAATGGAAGTTAAAATATTACAAGAAATTTAACCATAGAGTAGGAGGTAAACCATATAATAACTCTGGAGCAAATCCATGGGGAGGGATATCCGCAGATTTAGATAGAGGAATTGTATATACTGTAACAGGTAACCCACATAGTTATTTCGATGGTTCTTTAAGACCAGGAGATAATTTATTTTCTAGCAGTGTGATAGCACTCTCAATTGAACAAAAAAAAATCCTATGGCATTTTCAAGAAACATCACACGATATTTGGAATCACGATATTCCATCTCCTCCAATGCTAACTCAAATTAAGAAAGACTCTGAGATGTTAGATGTTGTTGTTGTACCTACCAAAAGAGCAAATACATTAATATTAGATAGAGTTACTGGAGAACCAATATATGATTATATAAAAAGAAAAGTTCCAACCTCTACTATTCCTGGAGAAAGAACAAGTTCTTATCAAGCGGATTTTATTTTACCAGAACCATTTGGAAGAAATGTTTTTAAACTTGATGATATTTGGTCTTATGACAAAGACGAAGCATTAAGATTAACAAAAAAATATTCAAGTTATAAGTTTGGTTTTTACGAACCTCATCATATTAATAAAAAAGGTCTTCAATATAATTTTCATGGAGGTGCAGAATGGCCGGGAGGTAGTGTAGACTCTAAAAAAGGTATTATGTATATTACAAGCAACAATATACTTGTAGAAAGTGAATTAATAAAAATAAACAAAGATATAAGTCAATTAATTCCTAAATATAAAAGTAAATTCAAATTTGCTAAAGATAAATATGGATATCCGGCAATCAAACCACCTTGGGGAACTCTAACTGCTTTAAATTTAAATAATGGAAAAATAATCTGGCAAGTACCTTTTGGTGAATATCATGAATTAACCAAAAAAGGAATACCAATAACCGGAACTGAAAATATAGGTGGAGCAACTGCAACAAGTGGAAATATAATTATAGCTACAGGAACACTAGATAAAAAAATTTATATTTTTGACTCAAATAATGGAGAAATCCTTTTTAGTAAGGAACTTCCATTTATAGGTTCAGCCCCACCAACAACATATATTGCAAATGATGATCAATATATAATTGTACATTCAACAGGAGGTAGAGTTTTAAAAGATAATTATTCCAATCTAGTTGATACAGGAAATGCATTGGTAGCATTTAAATTAAAATAAATTTAAAACAGATAATTCTAGTAATGAATTTTACTTATTTTATGTTATCAATAGCAAGACAAGAGCATGGGAAGATAAAATAAAAAAATTTTACTTATTAGACTTGTTCAATTATAAATATTAGCATAAACACTCATGAAATTCATTAATGCCCTCGTGGTGAAATTGGTAGACACAAAGGACTTAAAATAGTTTGAGTTGGGTATTTCTTTAGTCTCTAATAGTCCCTAATAGTCTAACTCCCTTATAATCCCATAACTTTAGAAATTGATAGATTATTTTTATTGGAAAATATGAATAATAAATTTTGCTAAACTAGTAGCCAACTAGTAGCCAGAGAGATAAAATAAATAAATTTTATTTTTCCCAATCAAATCTTGGAAAAGAGTCAAATATTTTAAATATTCCATCTGACCATTGATTACAAACTTTAGAATATTCTTCATCATTAAGATTAAGACATTTTTGAGATGCAATTTTATATTCATCTTTTCTTAAAACTGTAAAATCTATTGGAGGGCCTACTGTTAGATCACTTTTTAAAGTTGAGTCCATTGATATTAATGCACATCTTGATGCATCACCGATAGAAACATCTGGTTTTATAACTCTATCTAAAATTGGTTTTCCATATTTAACTTCGCCAATTACTAGATAAGGCTTACTGTCAGCAGGTTTTATGTAATTTCCTTGTGAATATATTAAATATAATTCCATAGGTTGACCTTTTATTTGACCTCCAAGAATAAATGTAGATCCTAATAATACTGTATCCGTATTAATTCCTTTTGGTGACGAGTGTTTAATATTTAGTGATCCTATGTAGGAGGCAATTTGATCAAAATCTTTACAAGTATTTAAATTCATTACACCAGTTGTGTTTTTTAAATCTGTATCAATAGATTTAAATACAGCTTGAGATGTTCCAAGGTTACCAGATGTAACGATAATTACAGTTCTATCGCCAACATCATAGGTATACATTTTTGAATATATATTAACATTGTCAAGACCTGCATTAGTTCTTGAATCTGATGCAATAATTATTCCGTCCTTAGCTTTAATGCCAACACAATATGTCATTATTTACTACTATTTAATAAAATCATTATTTTATAATTAATTATTATCATATCAGATATATCTATTATGCATTTGATTATTTCCTTAAACTATTAAAAAATAACATAATGGTTTCTAAATTTTGGAAAAATTACAATTCAGGTGATGCATATGATGGTTATCTAACTAAGGATAATAAGCTTAGAAAGCATGCCTCAATAATTTCTAATATTTTAGAGAGACACGGAAAAAAGAAACTGCAAGAAATAGAAAAAAACTGTCAGAGCACTATAAGTGCTAGAGGTATAAATTTTAGAGTTTATGCTGCAAATAATAGAGCTGAACAGAAGAAGTGGCCACTAGACATAATTCCCAGAATAATACCAAAATCTCAATGGAATAAAGTTTCAAGAGGTTTGAAACAGAGAGCAAAAGCATTAAATTTATTTATAGACGATACGTATAATCAAAAAAGAATTTTTAAAGACAATATAATACCGAAAGAGATAATTTTTAAATCTCCATACTACGTTAAAGAGTGTGAAGGATTTTCTCCCAAATATAAAGCTTGGGCAAATATTTCAGGTATAGATCTTATTAGAAACAAGAATGGTGATTATTTAGTTTTAGAAGACAATTTACGTGTACCGTCAGGTGTTTCTTATATGTTAGAAAATAGAATGGTAATGCGAGATGTCTTTCCAGAGCTTTTTACTAGATATAAAGTTGCTTCAATTCATCAATACACAAATAAACTTTACAACTGTATGACAGAGTGTATTCCAAAAAAAACTTCTAATCCACACATGGTTTTGCTTACACCCGGTGTTTACAATTCAGCTTATTTTGAACATGAGTTTTTGGCTGAGCAAATGGGTATAGCATTAGTAGAAGGCAAAGATCTTTTTGTAGAAAATGATAATGTGTACATGAAAACTGTAAAAGGTCCTTTAAAAGTTGATTGTATATATAGACGACTGGATGATAATTTTTTAGATCCCAAAGCATTCTTTAAAGAGTCTGTTATTGGGGTGCCAGGTCTTTTTAAGTGTTGGCTAAAAAAAAATGTTGGAATAGTTAATGCTGTTGGCACTGGTATTGCTGATGATAAAGTTGTTTATTCTTACGTAAATAAAATGATTACCTATTATTTAGGTGAACAACCAATATTAAATCAAGTGGAAACTTTTTTGTGTCATGATGATACGCACAGAAAATATGTAATTGATAATATTTCAAAACTAGTAGTTAAACCAGCAAATGCATCAGGAGGATACGGAATACTAATTGGACCAAAAGCATCTCAAAAAGAGAAGAACGAAACTATAGACAAAATAAAACATAATCCTAGAGAATTTATTGCTCAACCCTTAGAGGTTCTTTCAACTGCTCCAACAATAACAAATAGTGATATTGAACCACGTCATTTAGATTTAAGACCATTTATTTTAAGTGGTAAAAATAGTTATGTTACTACAGGCGGCTTAACAAGAGTTGCTCTGAGAAAAGGAAGTACAATTGTTAATAGCTCTCAAGGTGGTGGTTCTAAAGATACTTTAATAGTAGATTAAAAAGATACTCCCAAATAAAACTTTAAAAATTCAAGATATTTTTAGTCAATCCAGGACTTTATAGGATAACTAGTAGCAAACTAGTAGCCACAGAGATAAAATTAAAAAATTTTACTTATTCATCTTGTTCAATTATAAATATTAGCATAAACACTCATGAAATTCATTAATGCCCTCGTGGTGAAATTGGTAGACACAAAGGACTTAAAATCCTTGCCGCTTGCGGAGTGCCAGTTCGAGTCTGGCCGAGGGCACCACTAAATGAACAAGTTTCATATAATTTCAGATAAAAATAAAAAATCTTTAAAAATTAAAAATTTATTAATTAAAAAAATTAATAATTATAAGTTTAAAAAGAATAATCTTACTATTGTTATTGGTGGTGATGGCTTCATGCTTGAAACTTTAAAAAAGAATAAAAATTCTAAAAAACAATTTTATGGAATTAATTCTGGAAATTATGGGTTTTTGATGAATAAATTTTCATCAAAAAATATAATCAAAAATTTATCTAAAGCTAACATGATTTCTATTTCACCTTTAGAAATGATTGTTAAAAATAAAAATAATCAAACAAAAAAATCATTAGCCATAAATGAAGTGTCAGTATTAAGACAAAGCAGACAGGCGGCATCTATATCTATCAAGCATGGTACTAAAAAAATTATAAAGAAACTAGTGTCAGATGGTGTATTAGTATCAACACCTGCAGGAAGTACTGCATATAATCTTTCAGTTCATGGACCTATTTTAAGTTTAAACTCAAAAAAACTATCAATTGCTCCAATTAGTCCTTTTCGACCACGTAGATGGAAAGGCAAAATAGTTAATGATAAATCAAAAATTACAATAACTAATCTTAATCCAATAAAAAGACCAATTAGTGCAGTTGCAGACAATCTTGAAGTAAGAAATGCTAAAACAATTATAGTTAAAACAAACAATAAAATTAAATTTAATCTCCTCTATGATAAAAATAGAAGTTTGCAAAAGAAAATTAAAATTGAGCAATTAAGAAAAGAAACAAGTTAATTACATGAAACATAAATTAGAATTAATTTACTTTAAAATGAGAGCTTTAGCAGAAGCCCCAAGACTTTTAATGCATTATACAGAATTGGATTATGATTACATAATGTCATGGGATTATTATGACAAGGACTGGTCTGAAGCTAAACCATTAGTTCCATTTAGACAATTACCTATGTTGGTAGTAGATAAAAAACATGAAATTTGTCAGAGTATTTCAATACTAACATTTATTGAAAATATTACGGGGACTAACATTACTGACCCAATATTAAATGCTAAAGCGAATGCAGTTATGCTAAGTGCTCAAGAATTATTTTTACCTCTTAATCCAACAATAAATTTTGCAGTAGGGGATCGTTTTAAAAAAAAACGTGAGGATATGATACCTTTTTTAACTTCTAGATTTGAAGATCTTGACAGAGCATTAAAAGATAATGATGCAAAATTTTTTATAGATGACACACCACATGCGTGTGATTTTACAGTATTTCATCACTTAGATCTATCAAAGCTACTTGACCTGACATTATTAAATAAGTTCCCTAGATTAGAAAAATTTCTTCAAGATATTATGTCTATTCAAACTGTTAAATCTTATCTTGATGCACGTCCCAAACTTGTAGATGTAAGTATTGAACCTAAGCTGATTATTGATGGGGTTGCTCATCCAACAGGTGTTAAAAAAACTTAATTAATGAAAAAACTTTTAGGAACTATCGCTATTCTTTTATTATTTTTAAGTAATGTTAATGCTAATGAAAGAGAGAACAAGTTAAACAGTCTTTTTAAACAGCTTAAAAATAGTGAGGCCTCTAGCGCTGTAAAAATAGAAAATAAAATATGGAAAATTTGGTCAACTCATCCATCTAATAATGATAAAGGATTAAATTTAACAAAATTATTAGCTCAAGGTTCTTTTTTGATGAGCGGTAAAGAATTAAATAAAGCTTATGAAATATTTTCGCAAATTATTTTAACTGATCCTAATTGGTCTGAAGCATGGAATAAAAGAGCAACAGTACTTTATTTATTGGGCAGATATGAACAGTCACAAAAAGATATCGATGAAGTGCTTAAGCTAGAAAAAAGACACTTTGGAGCTTTATCCGGACAAGGTTTAGTTCAGATTGAATTAAAGAATTATGAGAAAGCCATTAGTAGTTATATAGAAGTCCAAAAAATTTATCCATCTATGCAATCACCAAAAATTATGATACCCCGTCTTAAAAAGCTAATTAAAGGTCAATCAGTATAAAATAAAATGAAAAACAAAATAAAAAAAATCTTAAATATATTTAAACAATATTTGATAAGTATTAGACATAATTTAATTCCATTACCAAGAAAATCTGTTGAAAAAATAACCCCATATTCGATGTTCAAAGAAGAACAGCTTTTACGATCATATGAACACTTTAAAAAATATTTTAAAAGCTCAATATTTATTAGTACCACTAGACTACTTAGGGCTTATGCAATTAAAGAAGCATTAGTAAATGACAAAGATTGTAAAAAATACTCTCTTGAATTCGGTGTGCACCATGGCGAGTCAATTAATTTTTTTTCAAATTATGTCAAAGAAATTTATGGTTTTGATTCTTTTGAGGGTTTAAAAGAAGACTGGCATGGTACATTAAATTTGCAAAAAGGAAGCTTTGATAGAAAAAGTGTAATGCCAAAGACTAACAAAAATGTAACTCTTATTAAAGGTTGGGTTCAAGATACAGTTGAAAATTTTCTAATAGAAAAAAAACCAGAAATTAATTTTTTACATATGGACCTTGATACATATGCCTCATCCAAATTCGTACTTGAAAAAATAAAGCCATATCTAAAAAAAAATTGTATAATAGTATTTGATGAACTTTATAATTATCCTGGATGGGATGTCGGTGAATATAAGGCTTTAACAGAAGTATTTAATGAAAATGAGTATAGATATTTAGCTTTTGCTGATGAAGGAACCGCATGTGCGATTCAAATAATTTAATTTCTATTTAAAGATGGTGCCCCCGCACAGATTCGAACCGCGGACCCATTGATTGCAAATCGAGAGTCTAAATTCAAAAAGATAAATACTATCAACGTTAATTGAAAGTTATTTCAATTCTGTACACACTATAGGCACAGTGATAAAAGTTTATCGATGATTAAATTAAATCAAAAGGAATTAAATGAATACGCAAATACTATTTTAAATGATTATGATAGCAATAATCCAAGCTCAATTTTTAAAACAAAAATAAAAATAAGCAATAATGATGCGCTACTTATCCAGTCAAAAATCTCAAAATTAAGAATTGATAGAGGTGAAGAAGTTATGGGCTATAAGATTGGTTGTGTTTCTAAAGATACCCAAAAAAAAATGGGTTTCACTCAGCCTGCTTGGGGAACACTTTGGAAAAGTGAATTATACAAAAGTGGGGTGGAGCTAAATAAAAAAGATTATTCTAATCCTGCTATGGAAGCAGAGTTTGGTGTTAAGTTGAATCGTGACATAGATCCAAAACTTGTTTCTTTCGATTATATACTCAACTCAATCGATTCAATTTATCCTTTAATAGAAATTCATAATTTAGTTTTTAACGGAGAAGAACCTTATGGCGCAGAACTATTAGCAAATAATGCATTACACGCTGGCGTTATTTTGGGACCAAAAAATGAATTTTCAAAAGATCAAAAAATAACAGATCTAAAACTAATTTATGATAATAAAATAATAGATACGTGGACAGATAAAAAATGGCCATTGGATATGTTGTCTGAAGTTGAATGGTTAGCTAAAGAACAAGCCAAGATAAATGTTATTTTAAAAAAAGATGATTTAATTTTAACTGGGGCGTACGGTTTTCCAGTTCCTATAAATAATAATATATTAATTAAAGTTTCTTCATCAGAATTTGGAGATGTAGAGGCAAAATTTAAACAATGAAAAAACTTTTAGGGATCGTGGTTCTTGGTTTTTTGTGGATTATTCCAGTATCAGCTGATGAGAGATTTATTCCTTTAGAGCTCTTCACTGGCGGTGAAATAAGAGAAGATACAGAAATTAAATTTACAAATGCTAATTTGATATTTGGTGAAAAGAAAAGAAAAAAAATAGTTGGACCTGAGGATTGGAAAAATCCTCAAACTGGAGAAACAATAAAAGTTTATAAAAGAACAAGAAAAGGTCAAAGCGGATTAAAAACACAGTTATTTTCAGTCACTAATGATGGACAGTGTATTGGTAGAGTTTGGGATAGTAGACGTGGAGGAAGAGTAATAAAAAATGGATGTAAATTTCCTTTAGGAGTTTGGAAAAAAGGTGAGACCAGATCATTTAAAGGTGCTTCTGGTGGTAAGCCAAGAAAAATAGAATTGACTATTTTAAAATTAGGAAAGAAGCAGAAAGATAAAGTAAAATTTAATTGGAAACTTTATGATGGAAATGGAAAATTAATGGATGACAATGATTATACTTTTTCCCCTGGAAAAGCTATGACTAAGCTAAATGATAAAAAATTATAATTAATTACGACACAATCTCGATGCACTCAAAATCAGAATTTAGTTAAACTTTAATTTTGTAAAAATAATAAGTGTTGATTTTATTGAGTGATGGTGCCCCCGCACGGATTCGAACCGCGGACCTATTGATTACAAATCAATTGCTCTACCAACTGAGCTACAAGGGCATGCGCAATAAATATTAATTATTTATAAAATAATCAACTCTTTTTTTTTAAATAACTTAAGTGATGAAGTGCTATTGCTACACTATTTGATATATTAAGACTTTCTATATTTTTGTTAATATCAATTTTAACAAAAAAATCTGCATATTTTCCAGTATGCTCCCTCATACCAAAACCCTCTGAACCAAAGAGAAGTACATTTTTACCTTCCCATTTTATATCTGTAAAATCTTTTTCTCCTTTTGAATCAAACCCATAAACCCAAAAGTTTTTTTCCCTTAGATTTTTAAGTGTTGAATTTATATTTGATACTTGAAAAATATTTAAATGCTCTAAACATCCACTAGCAGATTTATACATTAATTTACTCTCTTTTGGAAAATGTCTTTCTTTGATAATTAAACCATCTATATTAAATGATGCTGCACTTCTAATTAATGAACCTATATTTCTTGGATCTGTAACCTCGTCCAAACAAATAAAAGTACAATTTTTTTTTTCTTTAATAAATTTTTTTAAGTCTGGTTGTTCAAGATGTTCAATTTCTGCAACATATCCAGAGTGCATTAATTGATCTTTACTTGTATATTTATCTAGCTCTTTTTTAGATTTAAAATAGACCTTAACGTCTTCTAAAATATTTTTTTTAGGGTTTTTTCTATGTATATTTTTTTTAGACTCCTCTGTTAAAAAAACTCTTAAAACCTTTCTATTAGGGTTTCTTAAAGCTTCTATAACGGCGTGTTGTCCAACTATAAAAAAAGGTGATTTATTCATAATTTTTATTGTGTTTTACACGTTTTTTTTGTTATTTTCTTATTAAATCTCGTGTTGCAATTGCACAAATAAAATATATAAAACGCATGTTGTTTGAAGCTTTATTGAACAGGGGACACTTCCCCAATAAGGAGGGGTTCCAGAGCGGTCAAATGGGGCGGGCTGTAAACCCGTTGACTTCGGTCTTCGAAAGTTCGAATCTTTCCCCCTCCACCATTCAATAAAATTTTAATTAACGCTGGAGTGTTATTCTTGGGGTTGTGCGGGTGTAGTTCAATGGTAGAACGCTAGCCTTCCAAGCTGGATGTAAGGGTTCGATTCCCTTTACCCGCTCCAAGAAAAAAAATTATTAATGAAAACAAAAACTGAGGTAAAAATTAATGTCAAAAGAAAAATTTGTAAGAAATAAACCCCATTGTAATATTGGTACTATCGGTCATGTTGACCATGGTAAAACAACTCTTACTGCAGCTATAACAAATGTATTAGCAGCAGCAGGTGGAGCAACAGCAGTTGCTTATGATCAAATTGATAAAGCTCCTGAAGAAAAAGAGAGAGGAATTACAATTTCAACTGCTCACGTTGAATATGAAACTGAAAAACGACATTATGCTCATGTTGATTGTCCTGGTCACGCGGACTATGTAAAAAATATGATCACTGGTGCTGCACAAATGGATGGAGCTATTTTAGTTGTAAATGCAGCTGATGGTCCAATGCCTCAAACTAGAGAACATATTCTTCTTGGAAGACAAGTTGGAATTCCTGCAATTGTTGTTTACTTAAACAAAGTAGACCAAGTTGATGATAAAGAAATGATTGAACTTGTTGAAGAAGAAATTAGAGAACTTTTAACTTCTTATAAATATCCAGGTGATAAAACACCAATAGTTAAAGGATCTGCCTTAGCTGCTGTTGAAGGAAGAGACGATGAAATTGGAAAAAATACAATTTTAGAATTAATGAAAGCTGTTGATGAGCATATACCACAGCCTGCTAGAGAAATTGACAAACCTTTCTTAATGCCAGTTGAGGATGTTTTCTCAATTTCAGGAAGAGGAACAGTTGCAACTGGAAGAGTTGAATCTGGAATGATTAAAACTGGTGAAGAAGTTGAAATAGTTGGAATTAGAGAGACTAAAAAATCAGTTTGTACTGGAGTAGAAATGTTCAGAAAACTTTTAGATTCAGGAGAAGCTGGAGATAACGTAGGAATTTTATTGAGAGGTATTGAGAGAACCGATATTGAAAGAGGTCAAGTTCTTTGTAAGCCTGGTTCAATTACTCCTCATACTAAATTTGAAGCTCAAGCGTATGTACTTAAAAAAGATGAAGGCGGAAGACATACTCCTTTCTTTACTAAATACAGACCTCAGTTTTATTTTAGAACAACAGATGTAACTGGTGAAGTAGAATTACCGGCAGGTACTGAAATGGTGATGCCAGGTGATGATGCTAAATTCACTGTGAAATTAATTACACCAATCGCTATGGCTGAAAAGTTAAATTTTGCTATTCGTGAAGGTGGAAGAACTGTTGGAGCTGGAGTAGTAACAAAAATTATAGAGTAACTCTATAAATAGGAGTGTAGCTCAATTGGTAGAGCGCCGGTCTCCAAAACCGGAGGCTGAGGGTTCGAGTCCCTCCGCTCCTGCCAATTAGAGCTTAAATATTATGAAAAACCCGATAAAATTTATTCAAGAAGTAAAACAGGAGGCCTTTAAAGTTACTTGGCCAACATGGAAGGAAACATTACAAGGAGCTTTAATGGTTTTTGCTATGGCGGTTGTAATGTCATTATTTTTTCTTCTTTTGGATCAATTCTTAAAGTTTCTTTTAGAACTACTACTAAAAGTGAGCATCTAATGAAAAATTGGTACATAGTTCAATCTCATTCAAGTTTTGAAAATAAGGTAGCTGGCTTAATTAAAGAAGAAGCAGATAAGGCAAAAATTGGTGAAAAATTTGAAGAAATCATAGTACCAACTCATGATGTAACTGAAGTCAAGAGAGGTAAAAGAGTACAAAGAAAAAAAAAATATTTTCCTGGTTATGTATTGATAAAAAGTGAGATGGATAACAGTATATATCACATGATTAAAAACATAAAAAGAGTAAGCGGTTTTCTTGGCTCAAAAGGAATTCCAGTTCCAGTATCAGATAAGGAAATAGAAAAGATTTTAGGTCAAATAAAAGATGGTGTAGCTCAGCCAAAATCTGGTATAGAGTACAGCGTTGGTGAAAAAGTTCAAGTTGTTGATGGTCCTTTTGCCTCATTTAGTGGAATGGTTGAAGATATTGATGAAGAAAAATCTAGACTTAAGGTCTCAGTTTCTATATTTGGACGTCCAACACCAGTTGATTTAGAATATAATCAAGTAGAGAAAGTAAGTTAATGGCAAAAGAAATAAGTGGATTTATAAAATTACAAATTAAAGGTGGTCAAGCAAACCCAGCACCTCCCGTGGGACCTGCATTAGGTCAACGTGGTGTTAATATAATGGAATTCTGTAAAGCTTTTAACGATAAAACAAAATCAATGGCTGGCAAACCAGTTCCAGTTGAGATTACAGTTTATAAAGATAAAAAATTTGATTTTAAAATAAAATCACCACCAGCCTCTTTCTTTATTAAGGAAGCTGTAAAATTAAAAGGTGGCTCAAAAGAACCTGGAAGAAATATTGTTGCGTCAATTTCAAAAAAACAACTTGAAGAGATAGCTAAACAAAAAATGAACGATTTAAATGCACATGATTTAGAGGAAGCAATTAAAATAATTGGTGGATCAGCAAGATCAATGGGTATTGAGGTAAAAGAATAATGACATCAAAGAGATATAAAAAATTACCTGAAAAAACAAAAGATTTGAGTCCAGAAATTATAGAAAAATTATTACCAATCATCAAAAAAAATTGTACAACTAAATTTGATGAGTCAGTAGATTTGAGTTTTCAAATAAATAACAAGCAAAAAAAAAGTGAGGTAAACATTAGAACAGTAGTTAACTTACCCGGAGGAACAGGTAAGAATGTGAAAGTTGCTGTTGTATGTGAAGAGAACAAAACTCAAGATGCAAAAGATGCTGGAGCAGATATTGTAGGTAGTGATGAATTTGTAGAAAAAATAAAAGGTGGTGAAATTAATTTTGAAAAATTAATTTGTACACCTGGTATGATGATTAAACTTTCTAAATTAGGAAAAGTGTTGGGACCAAAGGGATTAATGCCTAACCCAAAACTTGGTTCAGTTTCAGAGAATATTAAAGAGGCAGTAACAAATGCTAAATCTGGACAAGTAGAAATAAGAAATGACAAAGATGGAAATATCGGTGTAAGTATTGGAAAGAAGTCATTTCATGATGACCAGCTATTAAAAAATTATCATGCAATATTAGATGCTCTAGAAAAAGAAAAATCTAATAATACATTAAAAGGTGATTTAATAAAAAATACATTTGCAACCTCTTCTATGGGAGTATCTTACAAGGTTAAATTAGGGAAGTCGATTTAGTTATGATGAACAAAGAGCAAAAAAAAAATTACATAGCAGAAATGTCTTCACAATTTGAAAACAGCAAAGCAATTATGGTTACTCATTATCAGGGATTAACAATGGTCCAACTTGATGAACTGAGAGCTAAAATGAGAGAACATGGTATTGTTTTTAAAATAACAAAAAATAGAATTACAAAATTAGCTCTAGAAAAAACAAAGTGTAAAGATCTATCAAATTTATTTACTGGTCCAACAGCAGTTGCATTTGGAGAAGACGCTATTATGTCAGCAAGGATTCTCTCAAAGTTTGCTAAAGATAACGAAAATCTAAAATTAATTGGTGGAATTATGGATAATGAGGTTTTAGATCAAGCCGGTGTCCAAAATGTAGCAAGTTTACCAACATTAGATGAAGCGAGAGCTAATATTGTTGGTATTTTGAATGCCCCAGCATCTAAATTAGTAAGTATTTTGCTTGCATACTCAGAAAAAATGAGTAGTTTGACCGCAGAAAATTCTGAAACACAACCCAAAGAGTAATAAATATGCCTGACCTAAACAAAATTATTGAAGACCTTTCAAGTTTAACTGTTGCTGAGGCAGCTGAACTTTCAAAACAATTAGAAGAAAAATGGGGTGTAACTCCAATGGCAGCAGCAGCTCCAGCAGCAGCAGGTGGTGCAGCTCCAGCAGAAGATAAAGATGATTTTACAATTATGCTAGTCGCAGCAGGGGATAAAAAAATTAATGTTATCAAAGAAGTTAGAGCAGCAACTTCACTAGGTTTAAAAGAAGCTAAAGATCTTGTAGAGGGTGCACCGAAAGAAGTAAAATCAGGTGTTCCAAAAAAAGAAGCTGAAGAGATTAAAGCTAAATTAGAAGCTGCAGGCGCAAAAGTAGAACTTAAATAAAACAATAAGAAAGAATTCAAATGCTGATTTTTTTTAATCAGTATTAATAAATATAAATGCAATTATCTTTTACTGAAAAGAAAAATATTAGAAAAAGTTTTGGAAAATTAAAAGAAAGTTTGTCTATTCCAAATCTAATAGAAGTTCAAAAAAATTCCTATAATGAGCTAACAGATTACAATGCTAATGTTTCAGAATTAACGAAGGGCTTTGATAGAGTTTTTAAAGGAATATTTCCAATCGAGGATTTGAACGATAAAGCCACTTTAGAATATGTTTCTTATAGATTAGAGAAACCCAAGTTTGACGTTGAAGAATGTATAACTAGAGGATTAACTTATTCATCAGCTCTCAAATGTACTTTAAGATTAGTCGTTTATGAAATTGATCAAGACAATAATACTAAAGATATATTGTCAGCAAAAGAACAAGAAGTATATATGGGTGAAGTACCAATGATGACAAATAGTGGTACGTTTATTACTAATGGTGTTCAACGTGTTGTTGTTAATCAAATGCATAGAAGTCCAGGTGTATTTTTTGATCACGACAAAGGAAAAACCCACGCTAGTGGAAAACTTTTGTTTAACTGTAGAGTAATTCCAAACAGAGGATCTTGGTTAGATTTTGAATATGATGTCAAGGATTTTTTATATTTTAAAATTGATAGAAAAAAGAAAATCTTTTCTTCAACTTTATTATTAGCTTTAGGATATACAAAAGAAGAAGTGGTAGATGAGTTTTATGAGCATGAACAATATACATTCGATTCTAGAACAGAAAAATGGAAAACAAAATTTAATCCAGAAAATTATAAAGCAAAAAATTTTTCAGAAGAAGTAATAGACGCAAAAACTGGAAATGTAGTAATTAAATTAGGGGATAAAATTAATTTTCTTAATGCTAAAAAATTAGCAAATGATGGACTTAAAGATATTTTAGTTTCACGAGAGTCATTATTTGGAAAATTTTTACATAGAGATATCAAGGTAAATGAGCAAGAAGATGGTGTATTTAAAATAGGTACCGAATTAAATGACACAATAATACAGCAAATCTTAGATGCTAAAATCTATTCTTTAAAAATATCAGTTACGAACTCAATTAATAAAGGTCCTTATTTACTTACAACAATCTTAAATGATAAAAACAATAGTAAAGACGAAGCTATAACAGAAATTTATAAGATGCTAAGACCAGGTGAGCCACCTACAATTGAAATAGCTAATCAAATTTTTAACAACTTGTTTTTTAGTTCAGATAGATATGATTTATCAGACGTTGGTAGAGTTAAAATGAACTCAAGATTAAACCAAGATTGCTCAGATAAAATCACAATTTTAAGAAACGACGATATCATTGCCATTATTCATAAAATGCTTGATTTAAGAGATGGTAAAGACGATGTAGATGATATTGATCATCTTGGAAATAGAAGAGTTCGTTCAGTAGGTGAGTTAGTTGAAAATCAAGCACGTATTGGAGTTTATAGAATGGAAAGAGCCATCAAAGAGAAAATGACAACTCTAGATGTTGAATCCGCAATGCCTCAAGACTTAATAAATGCAAAACCACTGACAGTTTCACTAAAAGATTTTTTTGCAAGTTCACAACTTTCTCAATTTATGGATCAAACAAACCCACTTTCAGAAATTACTCATAAAAGAAGAGTTTCAGCTTTAGGACCAGGAGGACTAACAAGAGAAAGAGCTGGCTTTGAAGTTCGTGACGTGCACCCAACTCATTATGGAAGAATTTGCCCAATTGAAACTCCTGAAGGACCAAATATTGGATTGATTAATAGTTTATCTACTTACGCAAAAATCAACAAGTATGGCTTTATTGAAAGTCCTTATAAAAAAGTAAAAGAGGGAATTGTTCAAGAAAAAGTTGAGTATTTATCAGCTATGGAAGAAACGAAATTTACAATTGCACAAGCGAATACAAAATTAGACAAAAATGGAAAAATTATTGAAGAACTTGTTTCATGTAGACAAAATTTAAACTTTCTTTTATCAAAACCTGATACAATTGATTATATTGATGTATCTCCAAAACAACTTGTTTCAGTTGCTGCATCATTGATACCTTTCTTAGAAAACGATGATGCTAACAGAGCTCTCATGGGATCAAACATGATGAGACAAGCAGTTCCTTTGTTGAAACCTGAGTCACCATTAGTTGGAACTGGAATTGAAAGTGATGTAGCTTTAGATTCGGGTGTTACTATTGTTGCTAAACGTGATGGAATTGTAGATAAAATCGATGGTAAAAGAATTGTAATTAAAGTAACTGAAGAAACTGATTTTTCCAAATCTGGAGTTGATATTTATAACCTTCAAAAATTTAAAAGATCAAATCAAAATACGTGTATTAACCAAAAACCTTTAGTTAGAGTTGGTGATAAGGTTAAATTGGGCGATATAATAGCAGATGGACCTTCAACAAAATTAGGTGAGCTTGCTTTAGGTAAAAATGTTACAGTAGCGTTTATGCCTTGGCAAGGTTATAATTTTGAAGACTCAATTTTAATTTCTGAAAGATGTGTTACAGACGATGTGTTTACTTCTGTTCATATTGTTGAATATGAAATAATGGCAAGAGATACAAAGTTAGGTGAGGAAGATATTACAAGAGACATTCCTAATGTTAATGAGGAAGCTCTAAAAAATTTAGATGAATCTGGTATTGTCTATATTGGAGCAGAAGTTAATGCTGGAGATATACTTGTTGGGAAGGTAACTCCAAAAGGCGATTCAGCATCAGGACCAGAGGAGAAACTATTAAGATCAATTTTTGGAGAAAAAGCAATTGATGTAACTGATACATCTTTAAGAATGTCCAGAGGCAGTAGTGGTACTGTAGTTGATGTAAGAGTATTCAATAGACATGGAATAGAAAAAGATGAAAGATCAATAACAATTGAAAGAGCTGAAATTGAACAAGTTCAACAAGATAAAATTGTTGAGGAGGAAATTTTAGAGAGAAGTATTAAACAAAGAGCTTCTCAGTTTTTAACAGGATCTTCTTTAACTAAAAAAATTAAAGATTTAGCCGAAGGTTCAAAATTAGATCTTGAAACAATAGAAAAGTTATCAATCAATGATTTATTTAAAATTACAGTTAGCGATGATAACAGTGAAGCAACTCTTGCTAAATTAAAAGATCAATACAATAAAGCCAAACAAGATATTATTGAAAGATTTGAGGACAAAGTTCTAAAAATAAGAAGTGGTGATGATTTATTACCAAGTGTGATGAAAATGGTTAAAGTTTTTGTTGCTATTAAAAGAAGATTGAGACCAGGTGATAAGATGTCAGGAAGGCATGGTAATAAGGGAGTTGTTAGTAAGATTGTTCCAGTTGAAGATATGCCATATCGTGAAGATGGAAGACCTGTTGACATAGTATTAAACCCACTAGGTGTACCGAGTAGAATGAACGTGGGACAAATTCTTGAAACACACTTAGGTTGGGCTTGTAAAGAATTTGGTGAACAAGTTAAAAAATTAGTAAATGAAAATCATAAGAAAATCGAAAAAACAGAAAAAATATCTAAGTTTTTAAAATCTGTTTATGGAGAAGAAATTTATAATGAAAAAGTAGACAAGCTAAGCAAAACTGAATTTAAAGATTTAGCTGAAAATTTACAAAATGGAATTGCAATATCGACCCCCGTATTTGATGGTGCTAAAGAAAAAAATGTAACTGAAATGCTTGAGTTAGCTGATTTACCAGGTTCAGGTCAAACATACTTATGGGATGGACGCACAGGTGAAAAATTTGATCGTCCAGTAACTGTTGGAATTATTTATATGCTAAAACTTCATCACTTAGTTGAGGATAAGATACATGCAAGATCAACCGGACCTTATAGTTTAGTTACTCAGCAACCATTAGGTGGCAAAGCTCAACTTGGTGGACAAAGATTTGGTGAAATGGAAGTATGGGCATTAGAAGCCTATGGAGCATCATATACTTTACAAGAAATTTTAACCGTAAAATCAGACGATGTTGCTGGTAGAGTTAAAGTTTACGAAACTATTGTTAAAGGTGAAGAAAACTTTGAATCAGGAATACCTGAATCATTTAACGTATTAGTTAAAGAAATTAAATCATTGGCATTAAATGTGGAGCTAAATTAATATGAAAAAAGAATTAACAGATTTATTTAAAAATACCGAAATATCTGAAGCTCAAAATTTTAATAGTATTAAAATCTCACTTGCTAGTCCTGAAAAAATTAAATCTTGGACATATGGCGAGATTAAAAAACCTGAGACAATTAATTATCGAACATTTAGACCGGAAAAAGATGGTTTGTTCTGTGCTAGAATTTTTGGACCAATTAAAGATTATGAATGTTTGTGTGGAAAATACAAACGAATGAAATTTAGAGGTATCATTTGTGAAAAGTGTGGTGTTGAAGTAACAAAGTCTAATGTTCGAAGAGAAAGAATGGGACATATTAATCTAGCAACTCCTGTTGCACACATTTGGTTTTTAAAATCTTTACCAAGCAGAATTGCACTTGCTGTAGATATGAAACTTAAAGAAATTGAAAGAGTACTTTATTTTGAAAACTTTATAGTAATTGAACCTGGTTTAACTGGTTTACAAAAAAACCAATTACTTAACGAAGAAGAGCTTGCTAAATATCAAGATGAATTTGGTGAAGAAGCATTTACTGCTGGCATAGGTGCTGAAGCTGTTTTAGAAATGCTAAAGAGCTTAGATTTAGAGTTAGAGAAAACAAAATTAGTAGGTTTTATTAAAGAAACAAAATCAAAAGTTAACGAAGAAAGAGCTATTAAAAGATTAAAATTATTAGAATCTTTTATTGAAACTGGTCAAAAACCAGAGTGGATGATATTAACTGTAGTTCCAGTTATTCCGCCAGAATTAAGACCCCTTGTACCTTTAGATGGAGGAAGATTTGCTACATCAGATTTAAATGATCTTTATAGAAGGGTAATTAATAGAAATAATCGATTAAAAAGACTAATGGACCTAAAGGCTCCAGATATAATTATTCGTAATGAAAAAAGAATGCTTCAAGAGTCAGTTGATGCTTTATTTGACAACGGCAGAAGAGGAAGAGTAATTACAGGAACAGGTAAAAGACCTCTTAAATCATTAGCTGAAATGCTTAAAGGTAAGCAAGGTAGATTTAGACAAAACTTATTAGGAAAAAGGGTTGATTATTCAGGTAGATCAGTAATTGTAGTTGGACCTGATTTAAAACTTCATGAGTGTGGATTACCTAAAAAAATGGCATTAGAATTATTTAAACCATTTCTTTATGCAAGATTGAATAAATTGGGACTAGCTTCAACAATTAAGCAGGCAAAAAAATTAGTTGAAAAAGAAACAAATGCAGTTTGGGATGCACTAGAATTAATTGTTAGAGAACATCCAGTAATATTAAATAGAGCCCCAACACTTCACAGACTAGGTGTTCAGGCATTTGAGCCAAAATTAATTGAAGGTGACGCAATTGAATTGCATCCATTAACCTGTGCAGCATTTAATGCTGACTTTGACGGTGACCAAATGGCTGTTCACGTGCCATTGAGTCTAGAGGCTCAGTTAGAAGCTAGAATATTAATGCTATCTACAAATAATATTTTATCTCCATCAAACGGTAAACCGATTATCGTACCAAGTCAGGATATGATCCTAGGAATATATTATCTTTCTCAAGAACCATTAACTGATAAACCTGCAGGATATTTTACAGATGTAGATGCAATTGAATTTGCTTTATCATCAGAACAAATAAAAGTTCACAGCACAATTATTTCTAGACTTGAGACTGTAGATGAAAATGGAAATAAAAAATTTGAAAAATATACTTCAACAGCTGGAAGATTTTTATTAGCTAATTTACTTCCAAAAAATAGTAATATTAAATTTTCTTTAGTTGATAGATTATTACCTAAAAAAGTTGTTTCAGAAATTATTGATATTGTATTCAGATTTTGTGGTCAAAAAACAACAGTTATATTTTGTGATAAGTTAAAAGACTTAGGTTTTAAACATGCTTTCAAAGCTGGAATTTCTTTTGGTAAAGACGATCTTGTAATACCAGAAAATAAAACTCAGTTAATTGATGATACAAAAAAATTAATTGCCGATTATGAAACTCAATATGCTGAAGGTTTAATTACTAGAGGTGAAAAATATAACAAAGTCGTAGATGCTTGGTCTAAATGTACTGATAAAGTTGCTGGTGAAATGATGAAAGGTATCTCTGCAACAGAAAAAACTTCAGAAGGTTTAAAAATTAACTCCGTTTATATGATGGCAGATAGTGGCGCCAGAGGTTCAGCTGCACAGATGAAACAATTGGCAGGTATGAGGGGGTTAATAGCAAAACCTTCAGGTGAAATTATTGAAAGCCCAATTATATCTAACTTTAAAGAAGGTTTAACAGCATTAGAATATTTCAACTCTACTCACGGTGCTAGAAAAGGTCTTGCTGATACAGCACTTAAAACAGCAAGTTCAGGTTATTTAACAAGAAGATTATGTGATGTTGCTCAAGATTTAACTATAACAAAAAAAGCCTGCGATTGTAAAAAACCAGGTTTCATCGAATTATCTGAAATATTAGAAGGTGGAAATGTAGTAGTTAGTTTATCTGAAAGAGCATTAGGAAGAGTTACTTTTGATGAAGTTAAACACCCTTTGACAGGTGAAGTTATAATCAAAAAAGAAGAAATGATCGATGAAGCTGGTTGTGATAAAATTGATGCAGCTGGAGTTAAAGCAATAAAAGTTTATTCTGTAATGACTTGCGGTTCTAAAGAGGGTGTTTGTGCAACTTCTTATGGAAGAGATCTGTCTAGAGGCAAAATGGTACATGTAGGTGAAGCAATTGGTATGATTTCTGCTCAATCTATTGGAGAACCAGGCACACAATTAACGATGAGAACCTTTCACGTTGGTGGTACAGCATCTGTAAAACAGGATTCTCAAATTGTTAGTAAAAGTGAAGGAACGCTTAAAATTATTAATTCAAATATTTTAGAAGACTCTAAGAAAAATTTAATTGTTATGGGTAGAAATACTCAACTTTCTATTGAAGATGATAACGGAGTTCAAATAGCTGTTTATAAAGTAGCTTATGGATCAAAATTATTTTTTAATAATGGAGATAAGGTTAAAGCAAATACAAAAATTTGTGAATGGGATCCTTATACTACACCGGTAATTGCTGAAAAAAGTGGTACAGCAAGTTTTGTTGATTTAATAGACGGTGTATCTATACAAGAAACTACAGATGACGCTACAGGTATTTCATCTAAGTCAGTGATTGATTGGAGAGCTCAATCTAAAAGTACAGATCTAAAACCAAGAATTACTCTAAGAGATGAAAAAGGAAATGTAATTAAAAAAGCTGATGATAATGAGGCTAGATATTATCTAGTTCCAGATTCAATTCTTTCTATTAAAGATGGTCAAAAAGTTTATGCTGGAGATGTTATTGCAAGACTTCCAAAGGAGACAACAAAAACAAAAGATATTACCGGAGGTCTACCAAGAGTAGCAGAGTTATTTGAAGCAAGAAAAGCTAAAGACAGTGCAATTATTGCTGAAAACGATGGGCAAGTTGTATTTGGAAAAGAGGTGAGAGGAAAACAAAGAATATCTATTGTTCCGGAAGATGGAGCAGAGCCTTCAAATTATCTAATTCCAAAAGGCAAACATATTAACTTTAACCAAGGTGAAAAAATTCAAAAAGGTGAATACTTATTAGATGGTCAACCTTTACCGCACGATATTTTAAGAATTCTGGGAATTAAAGAATTAACAGAATATTTTGTAAATCAGGTTCAGGAAGTTTATAGATTACAAGGTGTAATTATAAATGATAAGCACATAGAAACTATTTTAAGGCAAATGCTTAAAAAGGTTGAAGTTAAAGTTTCAGGTGATTCTAGTTATCTTCCAGGTGAAGTTATTGATAGAATTAAATTCGATACAGCTAATGAGAAACTTGTTGCTGAAGGCAAAATACCTGCTGTTGGTGAAAGAGTATTAATGGGAATTACAAAAGCTTCATTACAAACTGAGTCATTTATATCAGCAGCTTCATTCCAAGAAACGACAAGAGTTTTAACAGATGCTGCTATTAAAGGAAAAGTTGACCCTCTTAATGGGTTAAAAGAGAACGTTATTGTTGGTAGATTAGTTCCTGCAGGAACGGGAAATATCAAAAATCAGTGGAACAAAAAAGCACTTGAAGATGATAATAAATTTTTAGAAGATCAAGAGAAAATTGAAACTTCCGAGTCATCAGAAACTCAAGTAAATCAGTAAAAATATCACCTAATACTCGAAGTTTTAGTTTGACAAAGTCATATTAATAAGTATTTTGGCGATATTTTTGGTTGGAATGTAGTACCTGCTAATAGTACTAAACGCTGCCACAAAATAACCTGCCAGTTATTTTCATCTAAAAATAAACTAATTAAAACTAAAAATTTATGCCAACAATTAATCAGTTGTTAAGAAAAAAAAGAGTTAAACAAGTTTCAAGGAATAAAGTTCCCGCACTACAGAAGCAACCATTAAAGAGAGGTGTTTGTGTAAAAGTCTATACAACTACTCCAAAGAAGCCTAATTCAGCGTTAAGAAAAGTTGCTAGAGTTAGATTGTCTAATGGTTTTGAGGTAACAGCTTACATTCCAGGTGAAGGGCATAATTTGCAAGAACACTCGGTGGTTTTAATTAGAGGTGGTAGAGTTAAAGACTTACCAGGAGTTCGTTATCATATTTTAAGAGGCAATCTAGACACCCAAGGTGTAGCTAATAGAAAAAAAAGAAGATCTTTATACGGAACTAAAAAAGGAAAATAATGTCTAGAAAAAAAACTCAGCCTAAAAAAAATGTTGTTCCAGATCCAAAGTTTAATTCAACAGTAATACCCAAACTAATTAATAATATCATGAATGATGGAAAAAAAGGTGTAGCATCTAAAATTGTTTATGATGCAATAGACAAAATTAAATCAAAAACAAAAGATGAACCAATTAATGTTTTTAATGAAGCAATAAATAACATTAAACCTACTGTAGAAGTTAGATCTAGAAGAGTTGGTGGTGCAACCTATCAGGTTCCTGTTGAAGTAAAAACTAAAAGAGCTCAAGCTTTGGCAATAAGATGGTTAGTAGATTCTGCAAGAAAAAGAAAAGACAAACATATGGCTGATAAAATTTTTAACGAACTTTTCGATGCTTATGAAAAGAAAGGTGCAGCAGTTAAGAAAAAAGAGGATGTTCACAAAATGGCAGAGTCAAACAAAGCTTTTGCACATTTTAGATGGTAAAAAATTATGGCTAGAACTCATACGTTAGAAAAATATAGAAATATTGGGATTATGGCCCATATAGATGCAGGTAAGACAACTACTACAGAGAGAGTTTTATATTACACAGGTAAAAGTCATAAAATTGGTGAAGTGCATGATGGAGCCGCAACAATGGATTGGATGGAGCAAGAGCAAGAAAGAGGAATTACAATCACTTCCGCTGCTACAACTTGTTTTTGGAATGATCATAGGATTAATATAATTGATACTCCTGGTCACGTAGATTTTACGATTGAAGTAGAAAGATCTTTAAAAGTTTTAGATGGTGCTGTTGCAGTCTTTGATGGTGTCGCGGGTGTTGAGCCTCAATCCGAAACAGTTTGGAGACAAGCTGACAAATATAAAGTTCCAAGAATTTGTTTTGTTAACAAATTGGATAGAACAGGAGCTGATTTTTTTAGATGTGTCGACATGATTAAGGATCGTTTAGGAGCTAAACCTCTTGTAGTACAGGTTCCAATTGGTGCTGAAGCATCATTAGTTGGCGTAGTTGATTTAGTTAAAATGAAAGCTCAAGTTTGGAAAAATGAAGCACTAGGTGCGGAATGGGAATACAAAGATATTCCTGATGATTTAAAAGAAATATCACAAAAATATAGAACTGAATTAGTTGAAACAGCAGTTGAACAAGACGAAAAACTAATGGAAGCTTATTTAAATGGTGATGAGATTAAAGAAGAAGATTTAATTAAATGTATTAGAAATGGAACATTAAATTTTAGTTTCGTGCCAATACTAACTGGTTCAGCATTTAAAAACAAAGGTGTTCAGCCTTTACTTGATGCAGTTATAAACTATTTACCAAGCCCAATAGATATTGGCTCTATAAAAGGCACTAAGCCTGGTTTAGAGGAAGAAATTGAAATGAAATTTGAGGATGGAGCAGGTTTTTCAGCACTTGCTTTTAAAGTTGCTAACGATCCGTTTGTTGGTTCACTTACTTTTATAAGAATTTATTCAGGTACAATTAAAACTGGTACAGGCATTTATAATTCATCTAAAGAAAAAGAGGAAAGAGTAGGAAGAATGCTTTTAATGCACGCCAATTCAAGAGAAGACATTAAAGAAGCAAACGCAGGTGATATCGTGGCATTAGCAGGATTAAAATATACTATTACTGGACACACACTATGTGATGAAGACAAACCTGTTTTGTTAGAACCAATGGAATTCCCTGATCCTGTAATTGAAATTGCTGTTGAACCTAAAACAAAAGCCGATCAAGAAAAAATGGGTGAAGCATTAGGTAGATTAGCAAAAGAAGACCCATCATTTAGAGTAACTTCTGATGAAGAGTCAGGACAAACAATTATTAAAGGTATGGGTGAATTACACCTAGATATAATTGTTGATCGAATGAAAAGAGAATTTAAAGTTGAAGCTAATGTTGGTGCTCCACAAGTTGCTTATAGAGAAACAATAGAATCTGCTTCAGAAGTTGAATACATACATAAAAAACAAAGTGGTGGTGCAGGTCAATTTGCTAAAGTAAAATTATTAGTTGAGCCACAAGAACCTGGCAAAGGTAGAGATGTTGAAAGTAAAATTAAAGGTGGAGCAATCCCAAAAGAATTTATACCTGGTGTAGAAAAAGGCATTGAAACTGTTTCGGATGGTGGAATTTTAGCAGGCTTTCCAATGATCGATTACAAAGTAACTATATTAGATGGACTTCATCATGACGTTGACTCTAGTGTATTAGCTTTTGAACTGGCTAGTAGAGCTTGTTTTAAGGAGGCTTGCACAAAAGGTGGTTTGAAATTATTAGAACCCGTTATGAGGGTTGAAGTGGTAACACCTGAGGATTACATGGGTGATGTAATTGGAGACTTAAACAGTCGAAGAGGTCAAATAAATACCCAAGAACAAAGAGGTAATGCAACAGTAATTACAGCAATGGTTCCCTTAGCTAATATGTTTGGATACATTAATAATTTAAGATCTATGTCGCAAGGTAGAGCGCAATATTCAATGTTCTTTGACCATTATTCAAAAGTTCCACAGAATGTTCAAGACGAAGTAACTAAAAAGATCGCAGGATAATTATGGAAAAACAGAATATTAGAATTAAACTTAGAGCTTACGACAATAAAATTTTAGATGCTTCTACAGAAGAAATTGTGAATACAGTTAAAAGAACAGGTGCTAGTATCAAGGGACCTATTCCACTACCAACAAGAATAGAGAGATATACCGTTTTAAGATCACCTCATATAGATAAGAAAAGTAGAGAACAGTTTGAAACTAGAACGCATAAAAGATTAATTGATATTATTGAACCAACACCACAAACAGTAGAAGCTTTAATGAAACTGGATTTAGCCTCAGGAGTTGATGTGGAGATTAAAATATAACTATGACTGAAATAGCTCTAATAGGAAAAAAAATTGGTATGACTAGAGAGTTTTATAAAACAGGACAGCTTGTACCTGTTACAGTTTTAAAAGTTGAAAAAGCCAGAGTAATACAAGTAATTGATGAACAAACAAGAGGATATAAAGCTGTCCAGCTAGGTTATGGAAAAATAAAAAATTCTAAACTAACAAAAGCAATGAAAGGTTTTTTTGCTAAAAAAAATACAGAGGCCAAGAAAAAATTAAAAGAATTTAGAGTTAAAGACACCGAAACTTACAAAGAAGGTAACGAATTTGGCCTTGAAATATTTAAAGATACTAAATTTGTAGATACAAGATCTAGAACTATTGGAAAAGGGTTTGCTGGATCTATGAAGCGTTGGAACTTTGGGGGCTTAAGAGCCAGTCATGGTGTATCAGTATCTCATAGAGCTCATGGATCAACTGGACATAGCCAAGATCCAGGTAAAGTTTTTAAAGGAAAAAAAATGGCTGGTCATATGGGTGACAGACTAAGAACTATGCTTAACATTGAAATTATTAAAACTGATTTAGAAAATGAACTTTTATACTTGAAAGGTTCTATACCTGGATCAAAAAATACAGAAGTAATTGTAAAACAATCTGTAAAAAATATTAATAAAATGACGATATTAGAAAAAATTGCAGCGGCTGAAGAAGCTAAAAAAACACCAGATAAAAAGAAGAAATAATGAAATTAGAAAAACTAAGTATTGATGGAAAAAAAGACACTATTGAAGTGTTAGATAAAATATTTTCAGCAAAAGTTAACAACAAACTTGTGAGCAGTGTTTTGTATAAGACTAATGCTAATTACAAGGGAAGACACGCTAAGACTAAACAGCAAAATGAAGTTAGAGGTCCAACATCAAAGATTTATGCTCAAAAAGGCACAGGTGGAGCCAGACACGCAAGTAGAAAAGCACCTATCTTTGTTGGTGGTGGTATTGCTCATGGTCCCAAGGGTGAGCTTGCCTATAAAAAAAGAAGGTTAAATAAAAATGAGAAAAAATTAAGCGTTGCATCTCTTATAACAGAAAAAAATATTGATAAAAATTTACTAATCTTAAATGACTTTAGTTCTGAAATTAAGAAGACAAAGGAAATGAATGCAATTATTAGAAAATTAGAAATAACAAATTCATTAATTATTTTAGATAAAAATTCTAAAGAAAAAATTGAAAAATCAGCAAGAAATATTCCAAACGTTAAAGTTACAGATGTTAACCATTTTAGCTCTTACGATATTATCAAATTTAAAAAAGTTGTATTTACTGAAAGTTCAGTAAAAGAACTAGAAAAGAGATATTCATAATGGATAAGTTTCATCTATACGATAAAATACTTTCACCTATGGTTACCGAGAAATCAACAAACTTATCTGAATTAAATAAGATTGTTTTTAAAGTTCCTGATGGCGCTAATAAAAAAAATTTAAAAAAAAATATTGAAAAAATATTTAAAGTTAATGTAACTAAAATAAATATTATTAATAAGCAAAATAGAACTAAAATTACAAGAGGAAAGAAAGTAAAGATCTCAGGATTTAAAAAAGCAATTATAACTTTAAAAAAAGGTCAAAGTATTGATCTTACAACTGGAATTTAATAAATGGCTCTAAAAACTTTTAAACCATACACTAAATCTACTAGAGGAACTATTTTAGTTGATAGAACTGGACTATGGAAAGGTAAACCGTTTAAATCTCTTGTATCTCCGAAAAATGCTATGAAAGGTAGAAATAATAATGGTCATATTACATCTATAAACAGAGCAGGTGGACACAAAAAGATGTACAGACATGTCGACTTTTATAGAAAGAAGTTTGACATGGAAGCAACCGTTGAAAGAGTTGAATACGATCCAAATAGATCTTGTTATATTATGTTAGTTAAATTTGATGATGGTGCACATGCTTATTATTTAGCACCTCAAAAAGTTAAAGCTGGTGATAAAATTGAAAATGGTGCTAAGAAAGAAATTAAAGTAGGAAATTGTATGCCATTACAAGATATACCTGTAGGTATAAACATTCACAATGTTGAAATTCAACCAGGTGGAGGTGGTAAGATAGCTAGATCTGCTGGTTCATCAGTAACAATTAGTGGTTTAGATGGTAATTACAGTTTAATCAAATTAGCATCTGGTGAGGTAAGAAAAATTGACTCAAGATCTTTAGCTACAATTGGAATTCTAAGTAATCCAGATCAAAAAAATACTAAAATTGGTAAAGCAGGAAGATCGAGATGGTTAGGTAGAAGGCCTCATACTAGAGGTGTTGTTAAAAACCCAGTAGACCACCCACACGGAGGTGGAGAAGGTAAATCAGCTGGAGGAAGACATCCGGTATCACCTACAGGACAGTCTGCTAAAGGTTTAAAAACTAGAGATAATAAGAGAACAGATAAGTTTATAGTTAAAAGAAGAAACAAGAGGAAGGATAGTAAATAATGGCTAGAGCAGTATGGAAAGGTCCTTTTGTTGAAGAAAGTTTAATAAAAAAAGTTGATAAATATAAAGATGACCCAAAAAAAATACCTATCAAAACATGGTCAAGAAAATCAACAATTATTCCAGATTTTGTAGGTGTAAGTTTTCAAATATATAACGGTAAAAAATTTATTCCAATAACAGTATCTGAAGATATGGTTGGACATAAATTAGGTGAATTTGCGCCAACCAGAACTTTTTTTGGTCATACACCTGCAGATAAAAAAGCAAAACCAGCAACAGCTGAAAAAAAATAATTTATGAGTAAAAAAAAGAAAATTGAAAATAGTAAAGAAAAAACAGTAAGATCTATAAATAATAATATTAGATCTAGTGTTAGAAAAATTAATCCTATTTTAAAAGCTATTGTTGGAAAAAAGGTTGATGTTGCAATTAGAGATTTAGAATTTTCTGAAAAAAGAATTACAAAAGATATTAGAAAAACTATTAGTTCTGCTGTAGCTAACGCTGAAAATAATTTTCAATATGACATAGATAATTTAATTGTAAAAGAAGCTTATTGTGGAAAAAAAATCGTTATGAAGCGTTTTAGACCAAGAGCCAAAGGTAGAGCTGCTCCAATTTTAAAACCATATTCAAGTGTAACTATAATTTTATCAGAAGCAAAAAAAATGGAGAGTCATGGGACAAAAAGTTAATCCTGTAGGTTTTAGATTGGGCGTCAACAGAGGATGGGACTCTGTTTGGTATGCTAAGAAAAAAGATTTTGGTAATTATCTAATTGAAGATTTTAAAATTAGAGAATACATCAAAAAAAATGTGATTAATTCTGGGGTATCAAAAGTAATGATTGAAAGAACTTCAAATAAATGCTTTGTAACTATTTATACTTCTAGACCAGGCTTTGTTATTGGAAAAAAAGGAAGTGATATTGATAAAATTAAAAATAATCTATCTAAATTTACGACTAATGAAGTTGCTTTAAATATAAAAGAGGTTAAGAAACCAGAGACCAATGCGTATCTAGTTGGTGAAAATATAGCTCAGCAACTTGTAAAAAGAATTTCCTATAGACGGGCAATGAAAAGAGCCATGCAGTCATGTATTAGATTGGGTGCAAAAGGGATAAAAGTTTCTATCAGTGGAAGACTTGGTGGAAATGAAATAGCAAGGACAGAATGGTTAAGAGATGGAAGTATTCCGTCACATACATTAAGAGCAGATATTGATTACGCAGAAGCAGAGGCATTAACTACTTATGGAATTATTGGAATTAAAGTTTGGATTTATAAAGGTGAAGTATTTGCAAAAGAGTTTAGTCAAGAGACAAATAAGGTAACCCCAAAAGAGGATATAAAATAATGCTTCAACCTGTAAGAACCAGATGGAGAAAAGCTCATAAAGGTAGAATTCATGGTACTGCTACTCGTGCAAGTATGATTAACTATGGATCTTTTGCTTTAAAGGCTTTGCAACCAGAAAGAATAACAGGAAAACAAATTGAAGCAGCAAGAGTAGCTTTGACAAGACATATGAAAAGACAAGGAAGAGTTTGGACAAGAGTATTTCCAAATATTCCAGTATCAAAAAAACCTATTGAAGTAAGAATGGGTAAAGGTAAAGGAAATCCAGAATTTTTTGCATGTCGAGTTAAGCCTGGAAGAATTTTATTTGAAGTTGACGGTGTTTCAGAGCAGATTGCTAAAGAAGCTCTATATAAAGCGTCAGCTAAATTACCGATTAAAACAAAAACTATTAAGAGGTATGCTTAATATGAAAAAGCAAGAAATTAAGAAATTAACAAAAGATGAAGTAGTGAAACATATTGATAAACTAAAGAAGGATCTTTTTAACTTTAGATTTCAAAAGATGAACTCACAAGTAACAAATCCATCTAAAATTGGAGAAACAAAAAAAACAATAGCAAGATTAAAAACAATATTAAAAGGAAAATTAAATGCCTAAAAAAATTTTAACAGGTGTAGTTATAAGCGATAAGCCAAATAAAACTGTTACTGTAATGGTAGAAAGAAAATACTCACATCCTGTACTCAAAAAGGTGATTAAAGTAAGAAAAAACTATAATGCACATGATGAAAATAACCAATATAAAACTGGTGATAAAGTTTCTATTATTGAAAGCAAACCTTTTTCTAAAAATAAAAAATTTCAAGTCATGGAGAATTTAAAATAATGATTGGCGTTCAAACTGAATTACTAGTTGCAGACAATACAGGAGCTAAGAAGATCGAGTGTATAAAAGTTCTTGGTGGGTCCAAAAGAAGATATGCAAGTATTGGCGACACAATAGTTATAGCTGTTAAAGAGGCAATACCTAAGGGAAAAGTTAAAAAAGGTACTGTGCATAAAGCAGTCGTTGTGAGAGTTAAAAAAGGAATACATAGAAATGACGGATCAAAAGTAAAATTTGATAATAATGCTGCAGTTCTTGTTGATGACAAAGGAGAGCCTGTTGGCACTAGAATTTTTGGCCCTGTCACTAGAGAATTAAGAAGTAGAGGGCAAATGAAAATAATTTCTTTAGCTCCGGAGGTTTTGTAATTATGATTAAAAAAGGTTTAAAAGTAAGAGTTTTAACCGGTAAAGATAAAAAAAAAGAAGGAGAGATTATTGAAATTGACAGATCTAAAAATAGAGCAAAAGTAAAAGAGATTAATATGGTGAAAAAGCACGTTAAAACAACGAAAGAAAAAAAAGGTGGGATTGTTTCAAAGGAGAGTTTTATTCATCTATCAAATTTGAAATTAATTGATGAAAAATCAATTAAAAAAACTGAGGCTAAAAAATAATGACACCAAGATTGAAAGAAATGTTCAATAAAGAAATCCAACCTGCTTTGAAAGAAAAATTTGGATTTAAAAACATTTATATGACTCCAAGAATTGAAAAAGTTGTTTTAAATATGGGTCTTGGTCTAGATGGTGTTGATTCAAAAATTTTAAAATCTTGTGAAGAAGATATGTCTAAAATTACAGGACAAAAACCTGTTGTTACAAAATTTAAAAAGTCAGTGGCAAACTTTAAAACTAGAAAAGGCTCAAAAGCAGGTTTAAAAATTACTTTGAGGAAAAATAAAATGTATGAATTTATTGATAGATTAGTCAATATAGCTCTTCCTAGAATTAAAGATTTCAGAGGTTTGTCACCTGATGGATTTGACAAGTTTGGAAATTATACTTTTGGAATAAAAGAGCACATCATATTTCCAGAAGTTAGTTTTGAAAGAGCTGATAAAGTACGAGGGTTAGATGTAGTAATTGTGATAAAAGCATTAAATAAAAGTCATAGTTTTGCATTGTTAGAAAAGATGAATTTCCCATTTATGAAAAAAGGAGATAATTAAATATGGCTAAGTTGAGTGCAATTAATAAAAATAAAAGTAGGATAAAACTTTCTGATAGACTTTTCAAAAAAAGGCAAGCATTAAAAAAAATAATTATGGATAAGAAAATTTCTTTAGAAGAAAGATTTAAAGCACAACAAAAGTTATCAAATTTACCAAGAAATTCCGCTAAAAATAGAGTTATGAATAGATGCGAAATAACAGGTAGACCTCATGGTGTTTATAGAAAATTAAAAATTTCAAGAATTGCATTAAGACAATTAGGATTAGAAGGAAAGATACCAGGTTTAGTTAAATCAAGCTGGTAGAAAGGAAAATTATGAGTTTAAGTGACCCAATTGGAGATATGATTGCTAGAGTAAAGAATGCACAGGCTAGAAATCATAAAAAAGTAGAATTACCATCGTCTAATTTTAAAAGTAAAATTGCTGATATTCTTAAAAATGAAGGTTTTATAAAAGATTTTAAAATCAATAAAGAAGACAACAAACCAACTTTATCTTTAGAATTAAAGTATCATTCAGGAAATCCTGTTATTAGTGCATTTGAACGTGTTTCAAAACCAGGTAGAAGAATTTTCTCAAGTGCTGAAGGTTTACCAAAAATTAACAATGGTCTTGGTATAGCTATTGTTTCGACGCCAAAAGGTGTAATGACAGATATAGATGCTAGAAAGCAACGTGTTGGTGGTGAAATTATTTGTAAGGTATTTTAATGTCTAAAATTGGTAAAATAAATATTTCAATTCCTGATAAAGTTAAAGTTGCATTGGCTGGAAATATTATAAATATTGAAGGACCATTAGGAAAAAAATCAATCAATATTGACCTAGATATGTTCAATCTAGATATTAAAGAAGGAAAAGAAATTTCAATTAAACCAAAAAAAACAGACCAGAATTCAAAAAGATTGTGGGGAATGAACAGAAGCTTGATAAATAATGCAGTTATTGGATCAAGTACTGGCTATGAAAAAATATTAGAACTAGTAGGTGTTGGTTATCGGGCAGCACTTAAAGGAAATCAGTTAAATTTACAATTAGGCTACAGTCACGATATTAATTTTGATATTCCAGAAGGAATCAAAATTGTAGTTGAAAAACAAACTACCTTGAAAGTAAGTGGATCAGATAAACAACTTGTTGGATCTGTAACTTCAAAAATTAAATCATTGAGAAAAATTGAACCGTATAAAGGAAAAGGAATTAGAGAAAAAGGTCAGTATGTTTTAAAAAAAGAGGGGAAGAAAAAATAATGAAATTAAGCACAAGTGCCAGAAAAAGATTTAGAGTTAGTAATAAAGTAAAAAAAGTATCATCTAATGATAGATTTAGATTGAGTATTTCAAGATCTTCTAAAAATATTTCTGCACAAATAATTGATGATATTAAAAAAATAACATTATTATCTGCTTCATCTGTTGAAAAAGATATTCGTACAAGCAGTAAAGTAAATAAAACAGAATTATCAAAAATAGTTGCGACAAAACTTGCAAAAAAAGCCCAAGAGAAAAAAATAACTAAAATATTTTTTGATCGAGGTGTTTATAGATATCATGGAAGAATAAAGGTATTTGCTGAAACGTTAAGAGAAAATGGAATGGAATTTTAATTATGGAAAATTTTAAAGATAAAAAAACTGATGATATTTTAGAAAAATTAGTTCACATCAACCGAATTACTAAAGTAGTTAAAGGTGGGAGAAGATTTGGTTTTTCAGCCCTTGTAGTAGTTGGAAATCAGGCTGGTAAAATTGGTATAGCACATGCTAAAGCAAAACAAGTACCAGATGCAATTAAAAAAGCAAATGAGATGGCCAGAAGAAAATTAATTCAAATTCCATTAAGAGAAGGAAGAACAATTCATCATGATGTTAAAGCTAAAGATGGTTCGGGAAGAATAGTATTGAGAGCTGCTTCTAAAGGTACAGGAATTATTGCAGGTGGTCCAGTTAGAGCAGTTTGTGAAGTTTTAGGAGTTAAAGATATAGTTGCAAAATCTATGGGAACATCTAACGCCCACAACGTAATTAGAGCTACAATGAAAGCTTTGTTGAAACAAAACTCACCTAAACAAATTTCAGCAATTAGAAATAAAAAAATTTCTGAGATAATAGAAAAAAGAGGATAATGATAACTTTAAATAATAGAGAAAAAATTAATAAATCTAAAATGAGAGTTGGCAGAGGTATTGGCTCTGGAAAAGGTAAAACTTCAGGAAGAGGTGTTAAGGGTCAAAAATCAAGATCAGGTGTTGCTATAAAAAGTTTTGAAGGTGGTCAAATGCCACTTTATAGAAGATTACCTAAAAGAGGATTTAATCCAATTAGCAATGAACTTATAGCTATTTTGAATTTAGATAAGATTCAGTCTTATATTGATAAAAAAAGTATTAATCCTAAAGAAATTCTTAATTCAAACTTATTAAAAAAGTTGAAACTTATTAACAAAAATTCAAAAAAACTTAAAATTTTGGGAACAGGTGAAGTAAAGGAAAAAATAAATATAGAAGCAGATTTAGCGTCAAAATCAGCAATAGAAAAACTTGAAAAAATTGGTGGATCTATTCAATTAAAAAAATAATTATTTCAAATGAGCGCCTCATCATCAACAAATGATTTAAAAAATAGAATAATATTCACTATATTAATCTTAGCTGTTTACAGATTTGGTACTTTTGTACCTTTACCTGGAATTGACCCTGAGCAATTAAAATCAGTAATGGAGGGTAATCAAAAAGGACTGCTTGGAATGTTTAATGTTTTTGCTGGTGGTGCTGTCAGTAGAATGGCTATATTTGCTCTAGGTATTATGCCTTACATTTCATCTGCAATTATAGTTCAGTTATTGACAGGAGTTTCTGACTATTTTAAAAATTTGAAATCCCAAGGTGAAATTGGAAGAGCAAAAATTACTCAAATTACGAGATATGGAACTGTTCTATTGGCGACAGTACAAGGTTATGGACTTGCTGTAGGATTAGAATCTTCTGCTGATCTTGTTATAAATCCTGGAATGTTTTTTAAAATTTCAACAGTTTCTACTATCGTTGGCGGAACTTTATTTCTAATGTGGTTAGGTGAACAAATAACACAAAGAGGTATTGGAAATGGAATATCTTTAATTATTTTTGCCGGTATAGTCGCTGAAATTCCAAGAGCACTGGTTACAACTTTTGAACTTGGAAGAACAGGTGCTGTATCGACATTTATGATTTTAGCTTTGTTTGTTCTATTAATTGCAACAATTTTGTTTGTAGTTTTTATGGAGAGAGCTTTAAGAAAAATTTTAATTAATTATCCTAAAAGACAAATGGGAAATAAAATGTATGGTGGAGAGTCCTCTCATTTACCTTTAAAAATCAACCAAGCTGGTGTAATACCCGCAATTTTTGCTTCAGCTTTACTGTTATTACCAGTAACTTTTTCAAACTTTTCATTTTCTAGTAATGAGACATTTTTGAATTTAAGTTCCTATTTTACACAAGGTCAACCTCTATACATGCTGTTGTATGCATCTGGGATAATATTTTTTACTTTTTTTTATACCTCTATAACTTTCAATCCAACTGAAACTGCAGATAACTTAAGAAAATATGGAGGCTTTGTTCCAGGAATTAGACCTGGTGAAAGTACTGCGTTATATATTGAAAATATTTTGACAAAATTAACTACCATCGGAGCTTTATACCTAACTTTAGTTTGTTTAATGCCAGAATTTTTGATTGCAAATTATCCAATACCTTTTTATTTGGGCGGTGCTTCAATTCTTATTGTTGTAGTAGTAGCTATTGATACAGTGACACAAATTCAAACAAGATTGATGAGCTCACAATACGAGCAACTAATCAAAAAAACAAAATTTGGTAAGTAAGTGAATATTATTTTATTTGGACCTCCAGGTGCTGGTAAAGGCACTCAGTCTAAATATCTTGTAAATAAATTAAATGGTTTTCAAATATCAACTGGAGATATGCTTAGAGATGAAATTAAAAAAGACTCTATGATTGGAAAGAAAATAATTAATAATATGAATGACGGAAAATTTGTAAAAGATGAGATAGTTAATGAGCTTATAAAAAATGTTATATTTGATCCTCTTAAAAAGAACAAATTAATATTTGATGGATATCCTAGGTCAATAAGCCAGGCTAAAAATTTAGATTTATTATTAACTAGCTCAAACCAAAAAGTTGGTATAGTTTTTTTTCTTAATGTAAACAAAGATACAGTTATAAAAAGGATTGAGAAAAGAAAAATTTTAGAAAATAGATCAGATGATGACTCAAATACTATCGTTAAAAGGTATGATACCTACATGGAAACAACTAGACCAGTCTTAGAATTTTATTCTAAAAATCAAAATTTTCATGAGATAGATGGAACTCTTGAAATTGAGGAAATAACAAGAAAAATTAACACTTTTATCAATGTTTAAGGCGTTGACTTTAGATAATCTTATTATATAAAAGGCACAAATTTATCACATTATTATGGCTCGTATAGCAGGTATTAATATTCCACAAAATAAACTTGTACACATAGGTTTAACATATATTTATGGTATAGGGGATAAATTTTCAAATCAGATTTGCACTTCATTAGAAATTCCAAAAGCTAAAAGAGTAAATGAACTAACTGATGAAGAAATTCTCAAGATAAGAGAATATATCGATCAGAATTTTAAAGTAGAAGGTGATTTGAGAAGAGATTATTCGCTAAGTATTAAAAGATTAATTGATCTAGCATCTTATAGAGGTACTAGGCATAGAAAAAAATTGCCTGTTAGAGGTCAAAGAACAAGATGTAATGCAAGAACAAGAAAAGGTAAAGCAATTGCAATTGCTGGTAAAAAATTAACACCAACTAAAAAATAATTATGGTTAAAGCTGATACAGTTGATAAGAAAGATCAAAAGATAGAAAAATCTTCAAAAAAAATAAATAAAAGTTCTTATTCAAAAAAGAAGAAGATTAAAAAAAATATATTAAATGGAATTGCTTATGTTCAATCCACATTTAATAATACTATAATTTCAATTGCTGATACTAATGGAAATGTAATTTCTTGGGCTTCTGCTGGTCAGAAAGGTTTTAAGGGATCAAGGAAATCTACACCATATGCTGCACAAATTGCTGCTGATGCTGCTGCTTCAAAAGCTTTAGAATTTGGAATGAAAACATTATCAGTTGAAGTTAAAGGACCAGGATCAGGACGAGAAACAGCTTTAAGAGCTTTACAGGCAAGAGGTTTTAAAATTTTATCAATTAAAGATACTACACCAATGCCGCATAATGGAACTAGACCACCAAAAAAAAGGAGAGTTTAATGGAAGTTGAGAATGTAAATGTAAAAAATTGGAAATCATTAATTAAACCAGCTAAATTGGATGTAAAAATTAGTGATGATCTTGCACATGCAACCATAATAGCTGAACCACTTGAAAAAGGTTATGGATTAACATTAGGAAATTCGCTAAGAAGAATTTTATTATCCTCGATTAGAGGTGCAGCTGTTACTTCTTTACAAATAGATGGTGTTTTGCACGAATTTACGTCAATCAAAGGAGTAAGAGAAGATGTAACAGATATTGTATTAAACGTAAAATCATTAGCCTTAAAATGTAATTCTGAAGGCAATAAAAAACTAATATTGGATGCAAAAGGACCTGGAGAAATTAAAGCTTCAGATATATCTTCAGTTGCAGATGTTGAAATTTTAAATCCAGATTTAGTTATTTGTAATCTTGATGAAAATACAAATTTTCATATGGAAATGAATGTAAATACGGGAAAGGGTTATGTTCCAGCTGAACTTAACAAACCAGAAGAGCCACCTTTAGGATTAATAGCTATAGATTCACTTTACAGTCCTGTAAAAAAAGTATCTTATTCAATAAGTACAGCAAGAGAGGGTAAAGCACTTGATTACGATAAATTAATAATGGAAGTTGAAACAAACGGTTCAATTTCAGCAGAAGATGCAGTTGCTTATTCAGCTAGAATTTTTCAAGACCAATTAAAAATGTTCATCAATTTTGATGAGCCTGTAGAGGCACCTATAAAAGAAGTATCGACAGAACCAGAATTTAACAAAAATTTATTAAGAAAAGTGGATGAATTAGAGTTATCAGTAAGATCAATGAATTGTTTAAAAAATGATAATATAATTTATATTGGTGATTTAGTTCAAAAATCAGAAGGTGAAATGTTGAGAACCCCAAATTTTGGAAGAAAATCTTTAAATGAGATCAAGGAAGTTTTAACTGGAATGTCATTATATTTAGGTATGGAAATTCCAAATTGGCCACCAGACAATATTGCAGAAATGTCAAAAAAATTAGAGGAAGCTATATAATGAGACATGGAATGGCAAATAAGAAGTTAAATAGAACTTCTGAACACAGAAAAGCTCTTTTAAAAAATATGTTAAATTCTTTAATAAAATATGAGCAAATCAAAACTACTTTGCCAAAAGCTAAATTTTTAAAACCTCAAGCAGACAAAATTATAACACTAGGAAAAAAAGAAAATTTACAAACTACAAAAATGCTGGTTTCTCAATTACAAGATATAAAATCAGCAAATAAAGTAAAAAAAACTCTATCCAAGAGATATGAAAAAAGAAATGGTGGATACACTCGAATTATAAAGGCTGGATTTAGATATGGCGATAACGCACCGATGGCTATTATTGAGTTTGTAGATAGAGATGTTGAGGCTAAAAGAGTTGATAAGCCAAAAAAAGACATTAATAAAGACACACCTAAAGCTGAAGAAAAGAAACAAGCAACAGCATAAATTTTAGAGGATGAGAAAGTCATATACCGTTGATACAACGTGTAATGATATGCGTATTGATCGTTGGACAAGACTCAAAATTGGAAAAATCCCTCAAGGATTAATCGAAAAATATTTAAGATCTGGCAAAATAAAAATTAATAAAAAAAAAATTAAAAGTTCAACTAAAGTTAAAACCAATGACATTATAAGTTTTTTTAATTTAGATTTTAAAGAAACTATAGTTCAAAAGAAAATTAAATTTGAACCATCACAAGAAATTATTAAATCTAATGAAGATCAAGTTATAGATAATAATGAAAATTTTGTAGTATTAAATAAAAGCTCAGGTATATCTGTACAGGGCGGAACTAAATCAAAAAAGAATTTAGTAGATATTTTTGCTAAAAGTGAAATCTTTCAAGGCACAAAACCATATTCAGTACATAGATTGGACAAAGACACTTCAGGTGTTTTCATAATAGCTAAAACAAGGGAGTCTGCTCAATTATTAACCTCCTTGTTTAGATTGCGAAAAGTTCACAAAACATACTTAGCTATTTGTCATGGTGAATTAAATAAAGATTCTGGTGAATGGAATGATGATCTTATCAGATATGATGGAGTAAGAAAAATTACAGAAAAGGCAAAAACAATTTATAAAGTTTTAGATAAAAATTCAGAAGCAAGTTTAGTCGAATTAAAACCTATTACAGGCCGTAAACATCAACTTAGGAAGCAATTATATGCTATAGGACAGCCGATATATGGTGACATCAAATATAAATTATCTAATTCTTCCAGAGGTTTAAATAAAAATTTAATGCTACATTCATACCAGATTAAATTTATTATTGACGATGTTAAACATACATATACAGCCATGTTGCCAGATTATTTTAAAAAATTATTAAAAATAAAAAGACTTAGATTTTTAGGTTTGAAATAAATTTTTCTATTAGTAAATTATCTAAGTTTGAATAATTGTTATTTGCAATACTAATTAGATTTGTAACTCCTTTGTCTTTGATTCCACAAGGTATAATCTTTTTATATTGATCAAGATTATTATTTATATTTATTGAAAATCCATGATAGGCAATCCATTTTTTTACTCTCACTCCAATTGCTGCAACTTTATTTGTTGAGTAATTTTTTTTATGCCATATACCAACATTATTTTTGTCTGAAAACGTTTCTATTTTAAAATCTCTTAAAGTTTCAATAATTGATTTTTCAATACAAGAAATAAATTTTCTAATGTCTTTTTTTTTTCTTAAATCTAAAACAAAATAACAAATTAATTGACCTGGTCCATGACAAGTTATTTTACCACCACGATTAGTTTTTATTAGATTTATAGAATTATCTAAAATTTCATTTTCTTTATAGTTTGTTCCTGCTGTGAATATTTCATTATGCTCTAATGTCCAAATAAGTTCCTTATCCTTATTTTTGTGTAAATCTGCTAATCTTCTCTCTAATATGTTTATTGCATCAAAATAATTTATTGGTTTTATTGACTTTTTGATCTCGATATTCATTTATAAATTGTATTATCTTAATTATCTATTAATAGTCCACTCTAAATTATAGGTAGATTTATGTCTTTAGTTAAAAAAATAAAAGATAAAAAAGTAAATTTTGAATTTAATAAAGAATATATAAAAGTAGTAACATCTAAAATTGCTAACAATGATGCTTCTTTTATAACTAATTCTTTCAAAGAAATGCACCCAGCAGATGCTGCTGATATTATTGAACATTTAAATCAATCTGACAGAGAAAGTCTTATCAAACTCAACAATTTTAAAATTGATCCAGAAGTTTTTGTTGAACTTAATGAGTCTATTCAAGCAGAAATTATTACATATCTTTCTTCAGACTCTATTGTTTCTATTTTAACTAATCTTGAGTCAGATGATGCAATATCAATTTTAGAAAATGTTCCAGAAGAAGAGAAAAACAATATTCTTAGCTCATTACCACCCAAAGACCGTTTTGCATTACTAGAAAGTTTAAGTTATCCCGAAGATACTGCTGCAAGGATAATGCAACGTGAATTTACTGCTATACCTAGTAATTGGTCTGTAGGTCAAACGATAGACTATTTGAGAGAGAATAAAGATCTTCCAGAGGAATTTTTAGAAATATTCATTATTAATGAAGAGTTTAAACCAATCGGTACTGTACCATCATCTCGGGTTCTAACAACTTCACGAGATACAAAAATGCTTTCAATTATGTCCGAGTCTCAATTATTAATACCTGTGGATATGGATAAAGAGGAAGTGGGTAATTTATTTGAAAATTACAACTTAAACTCTGCAGCCGTTGTAGATAAGAATAACAAACTAGTTGGAATGATTATGAGCGATGACGTTTTAACCGTTTTGAAAGAAGAAGCTGAAGAAGATGCTTTAAGATTAGCTGGGGTAGGCGACGAAGAAATAACAGATGGAGTTATAACTAAAACAAAAAGAAGATTTAATTGGTTGTTACTAAATTTGTTTACTGCTTTCTTGGCAACTTGGTGCATTAGTTTATTTGGTGCAACAATCGAACAAATGGTTGTTTTAGCATTTTTAATGCCAATAGTTGCATCAATGGGTGGAAATGCTGGTATGCAAACATTAGCTGTGACAGTTAGAACAATAGCCACAAATGATTTAACAAAAAATAATTTTTCTTCAAACGTAATGAAAGAATTTACAATTGGTATTTTGAATGGATTTATTTTTGCTGCAATAAGTGCGTTTGTAGTTCAGGTTTGGTTTCAGGATAATATTTTATCTGTAATAATTTCCATTTCTATGATCCTAACAATGATAATAGCAGGTTTATTTGGAATACTAGTTCCTTTTACCTTAAAAAAAATGAATATTGATCCTGCAATAGCATCAAGTGTATTTGTTACAACTATTACTGATGTAATTGGATTTGTATCATTTCTAGGTGTAGGAGCATATTTTTTATAATTTAAAAATTATCTATCAATCTTACATCATTCAAATAATAGGAAATAAAAATCTTTGACTTAGAAATTTTTTTTGAAATTAAAAGAGTTTTTTTATCTCTAAGTTCTAAATACTCTATATTGATATTAAACATTTTTTGTAATTTATTTTTTTCATTTAAAAGAAACTTAGTTATATTTTTTTGATTATTAATTGATTTTTTTAATGCAAATATTTTTTTAGATACTTTTCCAGCAATAATTAGGTCATTGGTATTAAATAAATAATTTCTAGAGGAAAGTGCAAGTTTATTTTTATCTCTGATAGTTTTGCACCCAATAACTTTGGTTTTATATTTTTTTTCTACAAAATTTTTAACCAATAATAGTTGCTGGTAATCTTTTTTTCCCATAAAAATCTTACTTGGTTTTATTAAATTTGTTAATCTATCCATTACATCTAACACACCTTCAAAATGACCTTTTCTATATTTGGCACATAAAATTTTACTCTTTCTATTAATTTTAATTTTCGACGGTTTATATGAATCGTAAATATCTTTGAACTTTGGAATAAAAACAAAATTAACTCCTTTAATTTTTTTTAATATAGATAAATCTTTTTTAATGTTAGCTGGATATGAGATGAAATCTTTTTTATTATTAAATTGTTTTGGATTAATAAAAATACTTACAATCGTTTTTTTGCAAACTTTTTTTGATCTATTAATCAAAGAAATATGACCTTCATGAATACCACCCATTGTTGGAACAAAGCCAACATCATTAAACGGCCTTAATTTATGAATTAATGTTTGATTGTTTAATAAAATTTTCATTTGTATTAAAATATTTAATAAGTAAAACATTTAAATGATTAAACAAGCAATTATTCCATTAGCAGGGCTTGGCACAAGATTACTACCTTTAACTAGTGTCTTTGCAAAAGAACTTTTACCTATAAATGGTAAACCAGGTCTAGAGTATATTATTCAAGAATGTATTGATGCAGGTATTAAGGAGATAATTTTTATAATTTCAAAAAAGAAAATGATGATAAAAAATTATTTCTATAATGACAAATTTTATAAAGATTTAATTCAAAAAAAAAAAGATCCAAGAATTATAAATGAATATAAAAAAATCTTAAAATTTAGAAAAATGATAAAGTTTGTTTATCAAAATAATCCTAAAGGAACAGGCGATGCAGTTTTAAAAACTAAAAAATTTATTAATGATAAATATTTTTTAATGCTTTTACCTGACGATCTTATTATAAAATATAATTGTTCTAAATCCATGATTAAAGTTCATAATAAATTTAAAGCTTCGGTTATGGCAAGTATGAACGTTAAAAAAAACAATGTTTCTCGATGGGGAATTTATAAATTAGGAAAAAAATTATCAAAAAACAATTATTTAATAGATGATGTAATTGAAAAACCAAGTACTATCAATGCACCATCAAACAAGGCTGTTATAGGTAGGTATATATTGCCAAAAACAATTTTTAAAAAGTTATCAAATCAAAAACCAGGTAAGGGTGGTGAAATACATATTACAGATGCTATACAGTCACTTATCTACGATAATAACAAGTTTGTTGCTCATAACTTTTTTGGAAAATATTTAGATTGTGGTACAATGAGTGGTTATATCAATTCATCAAACGAAATTAGTAAATTATGAATTTATGCATGATAGGTACAGGCTATGTTGGCTTAGTAAGTGGTGTATGTTTTTCCGACCTAGGTAATAATGTCATTTGTGTAGACAAAGATTTAGAAAAAATAAAAAAACTTAAAAAAGGTAAAATACCTATTTACGAACCTGGACTTGAAGAACTAGTATTAAAAAATCATAAAAATAAAAGACTTAATTTTTCAACAGATTTACATAATTCAATCAAAAAATCTGATATTATATTCATTTGCGTTGGAACACCTACGAAACGAGGTGGTAGTTCTGCTGATTTATCTCAAATATATAATGTTGCTCAGCAAATTAGTAAATCTATAAATAAATATAAGATTGTTGTAACTAAATCAACAGTACCTGTAACAACTGGCGATGCAATAGAAAAAATATTAACAAAAAATAATTTAAAAAAAAAATTTACTGTGGTTTCAAATCCAGAATTTTTAAGAGAGGGTGAAGCAATTAGAGATTTTACATATCCTGACCGAATAGTGATTGGTTCAAATGATAAAAAATCTAATAAAATATTAAAAAACTTATATTCACCACTAATTTCAAAAGGTGCTCAATATGTACATACATCTAGAAGAGCTGCTGAATTAATTAAATATGCCTCTAATGCATTTTTAGCTACCAAAATAACCTTTATAAATGAAATAGCTAATTTATGCGAAAAGATTGGAGTTAATGTCGAAGACATATCTATTGGCATGGGTTTAGATAAAAGAATAGGGGGCAGGTTTTTAAGAGCTGGTCCGGCTTATGGAGGCTCATGTTTCCCCAAGGATACCAAAGCTATAATTAATACTGCTGATAAGTACAAAACTAAACTTACTGTAATTAAATCAGTAGTTAAATCAAATAAAAATAGATCAAATATACTTTTAAAAAGAGTTTACAAGATTTTAAATAATAAAGTTAAAAACAAAAAAATTTGTTTTTTAGGTGTTACATTTAAAGCAAATACAGACGATATGAGAGATTCTTCTAGTCTGACAATGATACCAATCTTATCAAAAAAAGGTGCAAAAATTAGATATTATGATCCTACTGGTTATAAAAAAGAATTTAAGGGATTAAAAAATGTTTTTTATGAAAACACAGTAAAAGATGCAATTGAAAGATCAGATCTAGTTATAATTCATACAGAATGGAATGATTTTAAATCTATTAATTTTAAAAATTTTATTAAAGGAAAAAAATTTATCATCTATGATATGAGAAATATTTATGATCCAAGTAAAATTAAGAAGCAGGGTTTTAAATATTTTAGTGTTGGAAGATAGGATTAATTTAATTCAAAAATAGCATCAACCTCAACTGCCACACCTAGTGGTAAACTATTTGTACTTACAGCAGCTCTAGTATGCATTCCTTTTTCTTCAAATATTTTTTTTATTAAATCTGATGCACCATTAATAACTTTTGGTTGTTCAATAAAATCCTCTGTTGAATTTACAAACCCAGTAAGCTTGACGCATGTTTTGATTTTATCCAAATCACCTTTACAGGCTTTTTTAGCTTGTGCAATAATACTTAGGGCACATCTCTCTGCAGCTTTGTATCCATCTTCAGTATTTAAGTTTTTACCTAATTTTCCTTTAATTAATTCACCTTCGCTATTAATTGATATTTGTCCTGAAATATATAGTAATTTTCCAATAATTTTTGTTGCAACATATGAACCAACAGGGTCTGTAGCTTTTGGAAGGGTTATGTTTTCTTTTATTAAATTATTTTCAGCATTCATTTTTAATCCTTAATTAAATTTTCTTACTTATCTTTTTTTGACCATGCTTTTTTTTGATATTTTTTAGTTTTATCAATTTCGTTTTTCATAAACTTTTTACTCTTATTCAGAGTAGTTTTTGTCACTGATTTAGTTTTGTTAGTTATTGCTTTAGCTTTACATGAGAAATATTCTTTTGAAAATTTCTTTAAGTTAGAACAATTATTTTCATCAGCTTTAACAGATTGTATTGAGATAGATGTTAGAAATATACAAATAAATATAATTTTTTTCATTTTATTTTTTTTTCTTTTTTTTTGTTTTCTTATTTTTATCGTATTCTTTTCTTTTCTCAATAAGGATTAAAGCTTCTTCTACTGTAAGTTCTGTAGGGTCTTTTTCCTCAGGTATGGTTGCATTTAATGATTTATATTTGATATAAGGCCCATATTGGCCTTTCATTACCCTAATTGGTTTTTTATCTTCAGGATGCTCACCTAGATCTTTTATAATTGAAGCAGACATTCTACCTGGTTTAGCTTCAGCAATTAAGGTTATTGCTCTATTTAATCCAATTGAAAATAATTCTTCAATATTTTCAATTCTAGCAGATTTATTCTCACATTTTAAATATGGTCCAAATCTACCTGTATTTAAGGTAATTTCTTTCTGGTTCTCTGGATTTGTGCCTAAAGTCTTAGGTAACGAACATAAAAATTGTGCTTTTTCAAGATCTATACTATCTAACTCTAAACCTTTAGGTATAGAAACATTTTTTAAAAGTTCATTTACATCTTTAGCTTTTTTAATTTTCTTTTTTTTCTTAGTTTTTTCCTCAGAAATATCATCTAATAATTTTTCATATTGAAGATAAGGACCAAACCTTCCATTTTTTAGAAAAATATCATTTCCATTTATATGTTTTCCAATAAATTTTGGCTCTGCTAATTGGGATTGTGCAGCAGCTTTTGCCTTAGATAGTGGTCTAGTAAACTTACATTCTGGATAATTAGAACATCCAATAAATGCACCACCTCTGAAACTATTTTTTAAACTCAACGATCCAGTTTCACAGAGCTGACATTTTCTAATAACTTTTCCGTCATCATCTTTGTCAAAAATTAGAGTACCTAGACTTTCATTCAATAAATCTAAGACTTCACGTGTTCTTTTTTCTTTAACCTCCGAAACATTGATATGAAAATCCTTCCAAAACATTTCTAAAACTTTTATCCAACTTTCTTTTCCTGTAGTAATTTCATCCAACTGATCTTCTAAACCTGCTGTGAAATTATAATCAACGTATTTAGAAAATAACTTTTGTAAAAAAGCCGAAATAAGTTTTCCACGATCAGTAGGAAAAAATCTTTTATTTAAAATTTCAGCATATCCCCGATTAGCGATTGTAGAGATTATGCTGGCATAAGTCGAAGGACGCCCAATTCCAAGTTCCTCTAATTTTTTTACTAGGCTCGCCTCAGAATATCTTGGTGGTGGTTGAGTAAAATGTTGTTCATCCATAAGCGACTCTATGTTAATAGGCCCTTTAGATATTTTAGGTAATACAGTTTCATCATCATCTTTTGATAGATTAGGAAAAACTTTTAAAAACCCATCAAATTTTAATACTGAACCACTAGTCTTACAGATTGTTTGATTATCATCTGAAACAATTGTTATTATATTTCTGTCGAATTTTGCTGGTTCCATTTGTGATGAAAGAGCTTTACTCCAAATTAAATTGTAAAGTTTTTGTTGATCTATGCTCAAATATTTTTTTACAGAGTCTGGTGATCTACTTACATCAGTAGGTCGAATGGCTTCATGCGCCTCTTGTGCATTTTTAGCTTTTTTTCCAGAATAATTTAATGGGTTTTCTGGTAGATATTCACTTCCATATTGATTATTGATAAAGTTTCTAAATTCTGAAACTGCATCAGCTGAAAGATTAGTACCATCAGTCCTCATGTAAGTAATTAATCCTATTGTTTCCCCATCAATCTCGATACCTTGATATAATCTTTGAGCAATTTGCATTGTTCTAGATGCTCCAAATCCCAATCTACTTGAAGCAACTTGTTGTAAAGTTGATGTTGTAAATGGACCTGATGGATTTCTATTAACAACTTTTGATGAAATATCATTAATATTAAATTTTTTATCTTTAATATTTGCAGCTGCTTCATTTATTTCACTTTTATTTTTAAAAGAAAATTTCTCTATTTTTTCTCCATTGAGTTGGGAGATACTTGCGGTAATTAAATTTTTTTTATCATCTTGAAAATTGATGCTTAAAGTCCAAAATTCTTCTGGTTCAAAAGATTCTATTTCGTGCTCTCTTTCAGTTATGAGTTTTAAAGCTACAGATTGTACTCTACCAGCTGATTTTGATCCTGGTAGTTTTGTCCATAGAATAGGTGATATATTAAAACCAACTAAATAATCAAGAGCTCTCCTAGCCATATACGCATCAACAAGCAAAGGTTCAATTTGCCTTGGATTGTCAATGCCATGTGTGACTGCTTTTTTTGTAATTTCATTAAATACTACTCTTTCAACTTCTTTATCTTTCAAAAGTTTTTTTTCTTTTAAATACTCTTTTACATGCCACGCTATAGCTTCACCTTCACGGTCTGGGTCAGTAGCTAGAATAATTTTACTAGACTCTTTAGCTGCATCTGTAATTTCCTTTAAATATTTTTTTGAAAAACTATCAACTTCCCATTCCATTTTAAAATTTTGTTCAGGATCAACAGAACCATTTTTTGAAGGCAAATCTCTTATATGACCATAGCTTGCTAAAACAGTGTAGTTATCACCTAAATATTTATTTATTGTTTTAGCTTTTGCTGGACTTTCAACTATGACTAGATTCATAATTTAACAAACTACTCAAAAGAGTCTGATAGTCAAATTAATAAATTTTTGTTTTACTTTCTTCTTTGTTTTTCAATCGTTTGATATTTTCTCTATGTGTAAAAAAGATCAAAATAAACATTATTCCAAAAAAAATAAAACTATACATTTGCCCAGTTATTAGAATATAAGCTGGAATAGAAAAGGACCCAATTATTGATGATAGAGAGGAATATCTAAAGATTAAAAATATTATTCCCCAAGTTATAATAAAAACAATACCTAATAATACATTTATAGAAAACAAAATTCCAACATAGGTTGCCACACCTTTGCCTCCTTTGAATTTAAGCCAAATAGGAAATACATGACCTAAAAATGCACACAAAGAAGCTATATATATTAATTCTGGAAAATTTATCTTAACATAAATAACAGGTATTATAGCTTTTGCTATATCAAGTATTAATGTTGAGTAACCAATAAATTTATTTCCTGTTCTTAAAGCATTTGTTGCACCAATGTTACCAGAACCTATTTCTCTGATATCTTTTTTTAAAAAGATTTTTGTTAAGATTAAACCAAATGGGATTGAACCCATTAGATATGAAGCAAAACCAACAATTATATATTCCATTATTATATTGTAAATAATTCCTTACCTTTTACAAAGGTATTAGTAACTTTACCTTGAAGTTTTTTATCTTCAATTGAAGTATTTTTTGATTTAGAAATTAAACTTTCTTTTTTTACAATCCAAGGTTTATCCAAATCAACTATGCAGAAATCAGCTTCATTACCTATTGTAAGATTTCCTTTATTAATACGAAGAATTTTTGCAGGGCTAGATGTTAATGCTCTAATTATTGTTTCGAGTTTAACAGATCCATTATGGTATAATTCTAAAGATAAAGATAATAACGTTTCTATTCCTGAAGCTCCTGTTGCTGCTTGCGAAAAAGTTAACCTTTTAGATTCTTCATCCTCAGGTTTATGATCTGAAACAATTACATCAATTGTTTTATCTTTTAATCCTTGCACTAATGCTTCTCGGTCCTCCTCTTTTCTTAAGGGAGGTGATAATTTTAAGAATGTTTTGAAGTCTCCAATATCATTTTCATTCAAAGAAAGGTTATTAATTGATACACCACAAGTGAATTTTACATCATTCTTTCTTTCCTTGATTACATCTACTGATTTTGCAGATGATAGTTGAGAGATATGATATCTACACTTAATTTTATCAAGTAGCACTAAGTCTCTTTCAATTATAATTCTTTCTGCAATGTCAGGAATTCCTGATAGACCAAGTTTCGTAGCAATTATTCCTGAGTTAATCATTCCATTTTTAGAGAGGTGATAATCTTCGGCATGTTGCATTATCAAACAATCCAAATCTTTAGCTGAACTCATTATTTTAGACATTAAACTTGTATTTTGAATGGTTTTAATACCATCTGTAAAAGCTATTATTCCTTTTTTAGCTAGCAAGCCAAACTCAGTCATATTATTACCTTCAATATTCTGAGTTAACGAAGCACAAGGAAAAATATTGATTTTAGATTTATCTCTACCTCTTCTTTTTAAAAAATCCACAATTGATACGTTGTCAATTATTGGATCTGTATTAGGCATAGTAACTACAGAAGTAACACCTCCAGATAATGCTGCATTGCTTAAAGTTCTGAAGTTCTCTTTGTATTCATAGCCAGGCTCTCCCACAAAAACTCTCATATCCACTAAACCTGGTATGATATATTTTCCTTTCAAATCAATTGGTTTTTCTCTTGTAGGTAAGTTGTTAGTATTTACTTTTTTTCCAATAGCTTCAATTCTACCATTTTCATCGATGATCATACCACCATTTTCATTTATAGAATTATGTGGATCAATTATGTTTGCATTTATAAAGTATTGTTTTTTCATTTATTCACAAAATATTTTTAGACAAGCCATTCTGACCGCTACTCCAAGTTCAACTTGCTCCTTTATTACACTTTTATTAATATCGTCAGCCAATCTAGTATCGATTTCAATTCCTCTATTCATAGGACCAGGATGCATTATTATGGCATCCTCTTTTGCATGATCAAGTTTATCAGGTGTTAAACCATAGTATTCATAGTATTCTCTATTTGATGATAGAAAAGAACTTGTCATTCTTTCGTTTTGAAGTCTTAGCATCATGACTATATCACAATCCTTTAGCCCTTTTTTCATATCAGTAAAAGTATTTACTCCAAATTTTTCTATTTCTTTTGGCATTAAATTACTTGGTGCAACAATGTTTACCTCTGCACCCAACATAGTTAACAAATAAATATTTGATCTAGCTACTCTAGAATGAAGAATGTCACCACAAATCGCAATTTTCAAACCTTCAATTTTGTCCTTTGTATTTATTATTGTTAAAGCATCTAGCAATGCCTGTGTAGGGTGCTCTCTTCTTCCATCACCAGCATTTAATACAGCACAATTAACTTTTTGAGATAGTAGGTTACATGCACCAGAGTCCTGATGTCTAATTACAATTATATCAGGATGCATTGCATTCAATGTCATTGCCGTATCTATTAATGTTTCACCTTTTTTAATTGCGGAGTTACTCATATTCATAGACATAACATCTGCCCCCAAACGTTTACCTGCTAGTTCAAACGAGCTTTGAGTTCTTGTAGATGGTTCAAAAAATAGATTAATTTGTGTTTTACCATTTAAAACATTTAGTCTTTTGTTCTTACTTTGATTCAGTTTAATGAAAGCTTGAGATTCATCTAAAATTAAATTTATATCGTTAATTGATAAATCTTGGATACCTAACAGATGTTTTTGGGATATTTTAATAGCTTTATTGGTTTTTATTGCCATTAAAATTAACTCTATAGCTATAAAGCTACTAAATGGCAAGGATTAATTGTTCAAATAATCAATAGCTCCTTGAAGAATAAATGCAGCTGCGTTTTGATCTATCTTTTTTTCACGCTTAGAAACATTAACATCAAGCTGACTGGATAGATTAAATGCACCAACGGTTGAAAGTCTTTCATCCCACAGGCAAACGTCTACATCAACATTTTGGTCTATATTTTTAGACACATCATTTACTGATTGTGCAGAAGGACCCAGTGAACCATCCATATTAATTGGGTGACCAATGACAATTCCTTTAATATTATTTTCTTCAATTATTTTTTTTAATTCATTAATTAAGTCTTCATTATTGGTTTTATTGATCGTTTTAAAGGGTGTGGCGACAGATTGTCTTTCATCACATATTGATACACCGATTCTTTTTGAACCAAGATCTAAACCAATCAATCTAGAGGTTTCAGACTGTTTTTTTTTAAATTCTTCAATAGTGATCATATTGTATATTTTAAACTTAAGTGATAGTTTGCGACATATTTAAATACCATATGAGCATCGATCTTAAAACAATAAAGCATATATCTAAACTATCAAGAATTTCTGTAGATGAGAAAAAAGCAGAGAAACTTGCAGGAGATTTAAATTCAATTTTCAATTTTATTGAAAAACTTAACGAATTAAAAACTGAAAATGTTGAACCATTAACTTCTGTTGCTGAAACTACTCTTAAATTAAGAGCGGATGAAGTAAAAAGTAAAAACTTAAGAGAACAAGTAATAAAAAATTCTCCTAAGGAAAATGAAGATTATTTTGTAGTACCAAAGGTAATTGAATAATGTCAGATATAACTAAACAATCATTATCTGAGTTAGTAGAAAATATAAAAAATAAAAAACTTTCCTCAAGCGAAGCTACTAAAGCATTTGTTGAACGATCAGAAAAATCAAAAGAATTAAATGCATATATAACCGAAGATTATACAAATGCTTTAAATAAAGCAAAAAAGTTTGATGAGAAACCTAATCTTGATCTAAAATTGCCTGGTATTCCAATGGCAGTAAAAGATTTATTTTGTACAAAAGATATTAGAACTACGGCAGGTAGTAAGATTTTAAATAATTTTGTTCCAACTTATGAGTCAACTGTCACACAAAATATTTGGAATGAAGGAGCTATCCTAATGGGTAAATTAAATTGTGATGAATTTGCAATGGGCTCCTCTAATGAAACTAGTTTTTTTGGTAATGTGCAAAACCCAATTGATAAGAATTTAGTTCCAGGAGGATCATCTGGTGGATCATCCTCTGCAGTAGCAGCTCAATTAACACCAATAACTATTGGAACGGATACAGGTGGATCTATAAGACAGCCTGCTTCTTTTACAGGAACAGTTGGATTAAAACCTACTTATGGTAGTTGTTCAAGATACGGAATTGTAGCTTTTGCATCTTCGTTAGATCAAGCTGGACCAATGGCGCAAAATGTTAAAGATTGTGCATTGTTACAGGAAGTTATTAGTTCTTATGATGAAAAAGATTCTACATCAATAGACTTTAAAAGGAATGAGTACAGTAAAGAATTAACAAAAGATATTAAAGGTAAAAAAATAGGAATTCCTAGAGAATACAGAGTTGATGGGATGCCAAAGGAAATAGAGGATCTTTGGAAAAAGGGTATTGACTATGTAAAAGATTGTGGTGCAGAAATTATAGATATATCACTTCCTCATACAAAATATGCATTGCCAACGTATTACATTGTTGCACCAGCTGAGGCATCATCTAATTTAGCCCGATACGACGGTGTCAAGTATGGTTTTAGAGCTGAAGGAGAAAATCTTATCGATATGTATGAAAAAACCAGATCTGAAGGATTTGGCACTGAAGTTCAAAGAAGAATTATGATTGGAACTTATGTTTTATCCTCTGGATATTACGATGCATATTATCTTAAAGCGCAAAAAGTGAGAAAACTTATCAAAAATGATTTTGATGAAGCTTACAAAAAAGTAGATGCAATATTAACTCCATCTACACCTAGTTCTGCATTTAAAATTGGAGAAAAGGCTAACGATCCAGTTTCAATGTATTTAAATGATATTTTTACTGTTCCAGTAAATTTAGCTGGTTTACCAGGAATTTCTATACCTGCTGGTCACGATTCTAAAGGTTATCCTTTAGGATTACAAATAATTGGGAAAGCTTTCGATGAACAAAGTATTTTAAATATTGCATACGCGATGGAAGAAAAAATTAATTTTAAAAACAATATTACAGATTGGTGGATTAAGTGAGCAAGAACAAATCTGAATATCTAATTAATAGACAGGATAATCAATATGAGGTTGTTATTGGTTTAGAAGTTCATGCACAGGTTACATCAGAGTCAAAGTTATTTTCAACATCTGCAACTAAATTTGGTGCCGAACCAAATACCCAGGTAAGTTTAGTTGATGCAGCATTTCCAGGAATGTTACCGGTAATAAACGAATACTGTGTAAAACAGGCTATAAAAACAGGAATTGGCTTAAAAGCTAAAATCAATAAGAGATCTGTTTTTGATAGAAAAAACTATTTTTATGCTGACTTACCTCAAGGATATCAAATCTCACAATTCAAAGACCCAATTGTAGGTGAGGGTAAAGTAATACTTGATATGCCCGAAGGTCAAAAAGAAGTACGTATAGAAAGATTACACTTAGAGCAAGATGCAGGCAAAAGTATTCACGACTTAGACCCTAAAAATACTTTTGTAGATTTAAATAGATCAGGTGTGGCTCTAATGGAAATTGTAAGTAAGCCTGATTTAAGATCTCCAGATGAGGTTAACGCATATATTAAGAAATTAAGATCTATAATGAGATATTTAGGAACCTGTGATGGAAACATGCAGGAAGGATCTTTAAGAGCTGACGTAAATGTATCCGTTAGAAAAAAAGGATCAAAAGAATTTGGAACCAGATGTGAGATTAAAAATGTTAACTCTATAAAGTTCATGCAAATGGCAATTGAATACGAAGCCAACAGACAAGTTGATTTAATTGAGGAAGGTCAAACAATTGATCAAGAAACAAGACTTTTTGATACTAAAAAGAATGAAACTAGATCAATGAGATCAAAAGAGGATGCTCATGATTATAGATATTTTCCAGATCCGGACTTATTGCCACTAGAAGTTTCAGATGATTTTATTGAAAATTTAAAATCAGAAATTCCAGAACTACCAGATGAAAAGAAAAAAAGATTTATAGAAAAATTTAAGTTATCTCCTTACGAAGCAAACATTTTAGTTTCTGATATTGAAACATCTAATTACTTTGAAAATGTAATTAAGAAATCTGATGTAAAACTTGCAACAAATTGGATAATTGGTGAATTATTTGCAGCCTTAAATGAAATGAATTTAGAAATAACTGAAAGCCCTATAAGTGCAGGCAACTTATCAAAATTAATTAATTTAATTAAAGATGGAACAATTTCTGGGAAAATTGCAAAAACAGTTTTCGAACAAATGATGGAAGGTGACAAAGATCCTCAGAAAATTGTTGAAGAAAAAGGTTTAAAACAAGAGAGTGATCCAAAAGCACTCGAGGTATTAATAGACAAGGTCATAGATGATAACAGAGATAAAGCTAATGAATATAAATCAGGCAAAGTTAAATTATTTGGTTTCTTTGTAGGTCAAGTAATGAAGGTTTCTGGTGGAAAAGCAAATCCTCAATTAGTAAATGAGATTTTAAAGAAAAAACTTTAGAATTTATGGGTTCAGACCTAAATATAACAAAAAAACTTCAAGATTACATCTTAAGTCATGGATTTAATTTACATCCAGTTCAAAAAGAAATAATTGATTACAACACATCCCTTGGTGACATCAAAAGAATGCAAATATCAATTTCACAAAGTCAATTTCTGCATTTAATTATAAAAATTTCAAATATTAAAAAGGTTTTAGAGATAGGCACATTTACTGGATTAAGCACGCTTTCGATGGCTTTAGCATTATTCGATGATGGTAAAATAATTGCTTTAGATAAAAATGAAGAAACTAATAAAGTCGCAATAGATTTTTTTAAAAAAGCAAATCAAGAACATAAAATTAAAACATTAATTAAACCAGCTTTAGAAAGTTTAGATGAAATTAAAAATGAAAAGTTTGATTTAGTTTTTATTGATGCCGATAAAATGAATTATATCAAATACTATGAACGTTCTCTAGAATTATTGAATAAAGATGGTCTAATAATTATCGATAATGTTTTATGGTATGGTGAAGTTGTTAATGATAACAGTACCGATAAATTTACTAAAAATATTAAAGAATTTAATGATCATATTTCAAAGGATACAAGGGTTGAAAAATTAATAATTCCTCTTGGTGATGGAATGACTGTTTGTAGAAAGTTATAATGTTCGATGTAGTTGGTTTTTATAAATTTATTAAAGTTTCTTATCTGAAGAAAAATCAAAAAATTTTATTAGAAACTTTAAATAAGAAAAATATTAGAGGTACTTTAATTATTTCTAAAGAAGGAGTAAATGGAACTATTTCAGGAAAAGCTACAGACATTAAATTCACTATTAATAAATTAAAAAGAACTCTTAAATTCGAGAATTTTAACAGTATCAATATCTCTAAAAGCTCCTTCCAGCCATTTCACAAACCTAAAGTAAAAATTAAAAATGAAGTTGTTCCTATGAATTTAATTTTAAATAAAAGAATAAAAAAAAAGGATAGTCATGTAGATCCAAGTAAATGGAATAAGCTGATTAAAGAAAAAGAAACTATTCTTATAGATGCGAGAAAACCATTTGAGTATGATGTTGGAACATTTAGGGGAGCAATCAATCCCGATGTAGATAACTTCAGAGATTTTCCAAAATATTTAAAAAAATTAAAAAAAAATCAACCTATAGCTATGTTTTGTACGGGTGGTATTCGTTGTGAGAAGGCATCAGTATATCTGGAGAAAAAAGGTTATAGTAATGTTTATCAGTTAAATGGTGGTATTTTAAATTATCTGAAAAAAACTAATAAAAAAAAAAGTTTATGGAAAGGAGAATGTTTTGTTTTTGATAACAGGATCAGTTTAAAACATGGTTTAAAAGTTGGATCTTATTCAATGTGCAGTGGTTGTAGGAAACCAATATCTCCTAAGGATAAAAAATCAAAAAAATATGAAGAGGGCGTTTCATGTCCAAATTGTCACGATAATCTAACAGATTATCAAAAATCAAGATTTAGGATGAGACAAAAACAAATTAATCTTGCTAAAGAAGCAGGAAAAAGACATATCTTTCAAAAAGAGTATTAACAAATCATAAATTAATGAATTTATTAAAAGATGAAGTTTCATTGCTAGTTAGAAAACTTGCTGTACCAGCAAGTATAGGAACTCTATTTCAAACACTTTACACAATCGTAGATACTTTTTATGCGGGCAAAATATCCCCAGAAGCCTTATCTGCTTTGAGCAAGTCATTTCCAATATATTTTATTATTATTGCAACATCTATTGGAGTTACTGTAGCTGGAACCTCATTAATAGGAAGCAGTATTGGAGAAAAAAACGAAAAAAATGTTTTAAGTTATTTTGCAAATGTAATCATTTATGCAGTTATAATTTCAGTAGTTGTATCAATTTTAGGTTTTGTTTTTGGAGAAAATATATTTCAATTAATGAATTCCTCCAACAAGGTAACTACCCTTGGGCTTGAATATATTAATATAATTTTTTTAGGAACAATTTTATTTATATTAGTAGTAGCTTTAAATTCATTTTTACATGCTGAAGGGGATACTAAAACTTACAGAAATGTTCTAATATTTTCTTTTTTCTTAAATATAATTTTAAACCCAATTTTAATTTTTGGATTTTTATTTATCCCACCATTAGGAATAACAGGCATTGGAATAGCAACTTTAATTGCTCAATTTATATCTTTTTTAATTATTCTGATAAAAATATTAAACAATCAGAGAATTAAGCAAATAACCTTTGATCATTTCAAAGCTAAATTTTTTTTCTTAAAAAATATATTTTTTCAATCAATGCCTATAACTATTGCTATATTGGGTTATTCAGTAGCTGCTACTATTGTATTTACTTATGTAGGCTTATTTGGTGAATACGCTGTAGCTGGTTATGGATCTGCTACAAGAATTGAGCAAGTTCTTTTGTTACCAGTTTTAGGAATTAATACAGCAATAATATCCATCATAGCTCAAAATATTGGAGCAAAATATTACGAAAGAGTAGAGCAATCCTATTTTACCTCAATAAAATATGGGCTATTTATAATGTTAATCGCTGGTGTAGTTATTTTTATAAGTGCTGACATTGTTCCTAAATTCTTTTCATCTAACCCTGAAGTTATTATGTATGGTTCGATGTATCTTAAAATTTCAGCTTTTATTATACCAGCTTATCCGATTTTTTTTCTTTCAAATGGTTTTTTCATGGCTTTAAAAAAGTCTGAGAAAGCTATGTTGAATAATATTGCAAGAAATGTTGTGGTCCCAATATTATCATTTTATATAGCTAGATCTATTAATGCAGATTTTAAAACCTTTTTTTATATTTGGGCTATCTTTCAATGGTTGATATCATTGATATTACTATTTTATGTTAAATATTATATTAAATATAAATTAGCTAATGTTTAATATTGTTTAAATATGTTTTTTACAAAAAGGAAAGCAATAATTTTAATCATAATCTGTTCAATTTTTTTTATTTTCACATATAACCATGTTAAGTCTGAAGAGATTAAAGAAATTTCTGGAAATGCTCAAATTATTGACGGTGATACAGTAAAAATAAATTCAAAAAAAATAAGATTGTATGGAATTGATGCACCTGAATTTCAACAAATGTGCAAAAAAACTTATTTAACAATAATTTTTTTTTCTTTTACTAAAGATTATCCATGTGGAAAAATTTCAACTGAAAAATTAAAAAAAAAAATTAATAACAAGGTGATAACTTGTAAAATCTTGGATACTGATAGATATAAAAGATTAATTGGAGAGTGTTATAAAAGAAATTTAAATCTAAATTCTTGGCTAGTTTCAAACGGCTATGCTTTAGCATATAGAAAATACTCAAAAAAATATATATATAATGAAATTAATGCTAAAAATGAAAAATTAGGTGTCTGGCAAGGTAAATTTGAAATGCCATGGGACTATAGAAGAAAAAAATAATTTTATAATCTTGAAGCACTGTCTTCAATCCAAGAACAAAGATGTTCAGCAAAAGATCTTCTAACAAATAGGTTCACAATGTTTTCATCTTTATGATGCAGAATTACATCTATGTGATTTAAAACTGTCTGAGTTGATGATCCTTTCTTTTCTTTAAATTCATTAAAATTAAAGGGACATCCTGCTGAAAAAACTTCATAGATATTTTCGCCTTTAAGTTCTAATTGAACAAATTGATCTGTTACATCTATAACAGCACCTAAATTTGTTTTTGAAATACTATTAAATAACATTTCATATAGTTCGTATTTGTTGGTATCTTTGCTTACAAGTTCATTTGAGACTATCATCCATTCATCTGGGCTAAGCCATATTGCTGTTAATTTATCACTTGTGGTTGAAGTGTTTGCTTCTGTAGGCAAGATCATGTTAAGTTTTTTACCAACATTTGTTAAAAATTCTCTTTTTTTACCTCTTAAATTAATTTTCATTACTGGAGAGATTTCTTTTACTGAAATACTTTCTTGATTAATTTCATTTTTAATAACTGAATTATAGTTAAGCATTCAACCTCTCATTTTTCTCATCATAAAACACTGGATTGGAAACAGTGACATTAATATTTTTATTTTCCATCGGCACAAAAAGTTTTTTTCCCATCATGTCTTTTCCACTCCTGATAACTGCAAGTGCAATTGATTTATTAAGGTTTGGACTAAAATAACTTGAGGTTACATGTCCAAGCATTTCAACTGGGCTTTGGTCTAACTCAGAAACTATTTGTGCTCCTTCTTCTAAAACTGTATTTGGATCATCGGTTAATAACCCCACTAATTGCTTTCTATCTTCTCTCATTGTATCAGATCTATAAAGAGATCTTTTTCCTATGAAATCGTACTTCTTCTTGCTTACTATCCAATCCATTTGAAGATCGATTGGAGTCATTGTTCCATCTGTATCTTGACCTACAATTATAAAACCTTTTTCTGCTCTTAATAAGTGCATTGTTTCAGTTCCATAAGGTGTAATGTTAAACTCTTTACCTGCCTCCATGCATTTTTCCCACAAATCTTTTCCATAACTTGCTTGAACATTAATTTCGTAACTATGCTCACCAGTAAAACTAATTCTCATTATTCTACATTGAATATTTTCAATATTAGCTTCTTTGAATGACATGTGAGGGAAATTTTTATCTGATAAATCTAAACCTGGAATTATTTTTTTAAGAATTTTTTTACTATTAGGACCACACAAACTTGCAGTAGCATAGTGATCTGTTACAGAAGTTAAATACACATCGAGTTCAGGCCATTCTGTTTGAAGATAGTCTTCAAGTTTCCCTAAAACATTTGCAGCTCCACCCGTAGTTGTTGTCATGATATAGTGATTTTCGTCTAATCTTGTTGTAACTCCATCATCATAAACCATCCCATCTTCATTTAACATTAATCCATATCTACACTTTCCTACAGCTAATTTTGACCAAGCATTTGTATAAACTCTATTTAAGAATTCAGAGGCATCACTTCCTTGAATATCAATTTTACCAAGAGTAGAGGCATCTAATATACCAGCACTTTCTCTAGCAGCTTTACTTTCTCGTTGAACTGCTTGATGCATTTTTTCTCCATTAATAGGGTAGTACCAAGCTCTCTTCCATTGACCGACATTTTCAAATTCAGCTTTATTTTCAACATGCCAGTCATTCATTGGTGTTCTTCTAAAAATATCAAAAAATTTTTTTACATTTCGACCTACAATAGTTCCGAATGTTAATGGTGTGTAAGGAGGTCTGAATGTCGTTGTGCCTAATTCTCCCATTTTAACACCTGCTGTATCAGCGATTATTCCTAGTGCATGCATATTTCCTAATTTACCTTGATCGGTGCCCATACCAGTAGTCGTGTATCTTTTAACATGCTCGATAGATCTAAAACCTTCTCTTAAGGCCAATTTTATGTCCTTTGCAGTTGCATCGTTTTGATAATCTACAAATGGTTTTGTTTTACCCACAGGCTTATCAGAGGGTAGTAACCAAATATTTCTTTTTGAATTTTCCTGATCAACCTCAACTTTAATGTTATCTAAATCAGTTTGTTTAATATTTAGTGTATCTTTTAGTTTTTGATTTAAATTTTTAATGATTTCATTAATTTTAAAATCTCCACTACAAGATCCTACACTTATTTGTTCAGATGTATTTTTATTTGGTATGAAAGCTTTTTTTTCTTCATCAAAATTCAGTTTACTCCCTGATTGCGTATATAAATGTACAGCTGGTGTCCAACCACCAGCAACTCCTAAGCAATCACATGAAATAGAAATTTTATTTCCTATTACTGAAGTTCCATCATTTGATAGCTTCATGATAGAAACACTATTTAGTCTTTTGTATCCAGCTGTATCAACAATCGAATGTGACCAGTAAATTTTAATACCTACTTTGTTTACTTTTTTTACAATTTTACTTTCAGATTGTTCTCTAATATCAATGATAGCTTCAACATTTATGCCCTTGTTGTATAAAGATAAAGCGCTTTCATAAGCACTATCATTATTAGTAAAAAAAACATTTTTACTACCACAAGCAACCCCATAAAATTCACTGTATTTTTTTACAGCAGAAGAAAGCATTATTCCTGGTCTATCATTATTATTAAATATTAAAGGTCTCTCTAATGCACCTGTAGCTAAAATTACTTTTTTAGCTCTTATTTTAAGAAGTCGTTGCCTAATTTTATTTATTTTATCTTTAGTTTCTAAATGATCTGTTAGATTTTCTCTAGCTAGAAGATAATTATATTGATGGTATGCAGCTACACTTGTTCTAGATTTTATTTCAAGATTTTTGATAACTTTAAGTTCTTCTATTTCTTTTTTTAACCACTCAGAGGGAATTTTATTATCAATTTTGCTCAATTCATTATTTTCATAAATAGTTGATCCACCAAGTTCATTTTTTTCATCAACTAACAATGTTTTGAAATTATTTTTAGCTGCATTTTTTGCTGCTAATATTCCAGATATACCTGCGCCTACTACCAATACATCACAATGAACATTTTGGTGATCGTAAATGTCAGGGTCACTTGATATTGGTGATTTTCCTAAACCAGCTGAGTGTCGTATAAAAAATTCATATTTTTCCCAGAAACTAGCAGGCCACATAAATGTTTTGTAATAAAAACCTGCTGGAAAAAAAGGGGAGAGGAAATTGTTTATCCCGCCAATATCAAACTCAACACTTGGCCAGCAATTTTGACTGGATGCCTCTAAACCCTCATAGATCTCTACTTCTGTTGCTCTAACATTAGGCTCTGTTCTGTTGGTACCAGGGTTTATTTGAACTATGGCATTTGGCTCTTCAGAACCAGACGTCATAATTCCTCTAGGTCTATGATATTTAAAACTTCTACCTACTAAATGAACATCATTTGCAAGTAATGCTGAAGCTAAGGTATCACCTTTAAAACCATGGTAAGTTTTGCCATTAAATTTAAAGGAAATTCTATTAGTTTCATCAATATATTGACTGGATTTTACTCTTAAATTTTTAGTCATTTTATTGAGAAGGTGGTTTTTCACCCATTTTGTAAATTGCTTTTATTTCATCATTAGATGTATCTCTAACCATATTAAACCATTTGCGACAACCATGTGCATGGACCCATCTTTCAAATTGAACACCTTTAATATTTTTTCTCATAAACAAATATTCTGCCCACTGATCATCACTTAATTCTGTTGGCTGCTTAGGTCTTTCAATATGAGCTTCACCACCAGCCTTAAATTCTTGCTGATCACGTTCTCCACAGTATGGACAATTTATTAAAAACATTAATGAGCAACCGCTGCAGCACCGTGTTCATCAACAAGGTCTCCACTTACAAATCTATTTAAATTAAAAGCAGCATTGAGTTTATGAGGCTCATCATTAGCAATAGTATGAGCAAATAAATCACCAGAGCCAGGCGTTGCTTTGAAACCACCAGTGCCCCAACCACAATTAAAATATAGACCTTTAATTGAAGTTTTACTTAAAATTGGACTAGCATCCGGACAGATATCAACTATTCCTCCCCACTGTCTCAACATTCTCATACGACTAAATATTGGATATAATTCTAAAATAGCATTAAGAGTTCCTTCTACAATATGATGACTTCCTTTTTGTGTATAAGAAACATAATCATCTGTCCCAGCACCAATTACAAGTTCACCTTTGTCTGATTGACTGACATAAGCGTGTACAGCATTAGACATAACAACAGTATCAATAATTGGTTTTACTGGCTCTGAAACTAAAGCTTGTAATGGCTTACTTTCAAGAGGAAGTTTCAAACCAGCCATATTAGCAATTACACTCGAATGACCAGCTGCAACGACACCAATTTTTTTAGTTTTAATAAAACCTTTAGTTGTTTCAATTCCTTCAACAGAGTCGCCATTTCTTTTTATTCCCTTAACTTCACAATTTTGAATTATATCAACACCCATTTCATCTGCACCTCTTGCATAACCCCATGCAACAGCATCATGTCTTGCTGTACCAGCTCTTCTTTGAAGAGTTCCACCTAATACTGGGTATCTAATATTTTGCGATGTATTTATAATTGGACAAAATTTTTTAACTTCTTCAGTACTTAAATATACCGCATCAATTCCATTTAATCTGTTAGCATGAGTTCTTCTCTTTAAATCTCTAACATCTTG